>CAXICP010000256.1:0-5376 GCA_964022595.1 uncultured Salipiger sp. | reverse complement strand
TGGTGGAATTCGGGCTGGTGGGCAAGACCATGCACCAGGTCGACGAATGCGTGCCCACGGCGCAGGTCGCCCCGCTCAAGGCGATCTACACGCGCATCCTGTCGGACTATTTCGCCGCCTGACCGCCCGCGACGATCCGCCCCGCCGCCGGAACCGCTTTGCCCTCCGTGCAGTTTGCCTTGAGCACAGCAAAGGGGCAGCACATGACGGATCTTACCTGCGACGTGGCGGTGATCGGCGCCGGAACGGCCGGGCTTGCCGCCGAGCGCAGCGCCCGCAGGGCCGGAGCGCGCACGCTTCTGATCGACCCGGCCTTCAGGGGCACCACCTGCGCCACCGTCGGCTGCATGCCGTCCAAGCTGCTGATCGCCGCCGCCCGCGCCGCCCATGACGCGCGCGGCGCAGACGCTTTCGGGGTACGAACACAGGTCGACATCGACGGGCCGGCCGTGATGACGCGGCTGCGCGCGCTGCGCGACGATTTCGTCAGCTCGACCCTGGCCAGCATCGACAAGCTGCCCGACGGCGTGCGCATCACCGCCAGCGCCCGCTTCACCGGCCCCACCACCCTTGCGCTAAGCGACGGTCGTACGGTCAGCGCAAGGTCGATCGTGATCGCCACCGGCGGCGCGCCGACCGTGCCGCCCCCCTTTCGCGACCTGCAAGACCACCTGCTGACCCACGAAACCATCTTCGAACTTCAGGACCTGCCGAAAAGCCTTGCGGTCATTGGCGCCGGGCTGATCGGGCTGGAACTTGCCCAGGCCATGGCGCGGCTGGGGGTGCGGGTCGCGCTGTTCGACCATTCCGACCGGCTGGGCGGGGTGCGCTGCAACCTGGTGCACGGCGCGCTGAAGGACGCGCTTGAACAGGAACTGGATCTGCACCTTGGCACCGATCCGCAGCCGTCGCTGGATGGCGGCGCGCTGCGCATCGACTGGGGCAGCGGCGCCGCGCAATTCGACAAGGTGCTTGTGGCCACGGGCCGCCCGCCCGACATCTCGGGGCTGAACCTTGAAGCCACCGGGCTTGATCTTGACGACAAGGGCATGCCCGATATCGACTCCGAAAGCCTGCAATGCGGCGATGCGCCCATCTTTGTCGCCGGCGATGCCACCGCCACCCGCCCCCTGCTGCACGAGGCTTCGGACGAAGGCGCCACCGCCGGGCGCAACGCCGTGGCCTATCCCGCCGTGTCGCGGCCCGACCGGATGACGCCGCTGGCCATCACCTTTACCGACCCGCCGCTTGTCACCGTGGGCGACGCCCCCGAGGAAAGCGCCAAGATCGGCAGCGGCGATTACACCGACCAGGGGCGCGCCCGCGTCGAAAACCGCAACATCGGGCTGGTGCGCATCTATGCCGCCGCCCCGCATGGGCGGCTGACCGGCGCCGACCTGTTCTGCCCCGGCGCCGATCACATGGGGCATCTGCTGGCGCTGGCCATATCCTGCGGGCTGACCGCGACGGACCTGCTGGAAATGCCGATCTATCATCCCACCGTGGAAGAGGGGCTCAAACCCGCGCTGCGGGAAATCTGCGCGGCTGTCCCGCTGAAGATCGCGGGCGAACGTGACACCGGCACGCCCCCGGGCGCCTGAGTTTTCCAAGCGGCGGGCGCGCATTCAAGATTGCCGGTGACGCGCCCCGCCCCCCGTGTTAGCGAAAGATCATGAGCAAACTGCCCACAAAGGCGGACATCCTCGACTGGATCGCCGCGAACCCGACCCTCACCGCGAAACGCGACATCGCCAAGGCCTTCGCGATCAAGGGGGCTGCGCGGATTGATCTCAAGCGCATCCTCAAGGAACTCGAAGCCGAGGGCCACCTTGAGAAGCGCAAGAAGACCTATCGCGACCCCGACCGGCTGCCGCCCGTCACGGTGTTGCAGGTCAAGGCGCCCGACGCGAACGGGGATCAGTTCGCGCAGCCGCTGGAATGGCACGGCGAAGGGGTCGAACCCACGGTGCTGTTCGTGCCCCGCGCCGCCGATCCCGCGCTGGCCGAGGGCGATCGCATCCTTGCCCGCGTGCAGGTGGTGCACGAGGCCGATCACAACTACGAAGCGCGCCTTGTGCGCCGCATCGGCACCAGCCCGCGCAAGGTCGTGGGGATCTTTCGCAAATCCGCCGAGGGCGGGCGCATCCAGCCCATCGAAAAGGGGTCCGACAAGGAATGGACCGTCGCCGCCGATGCCACCCACGGCGCGCAGGACGGCGAGCTTGTCGAAGCCGAGCAGGCCGGCCCCAAGGCCACCCGCATGGGGCTGCCGCGCGCACGCATCGTGGCGCGCCTTGGCGATCCCACCGCGCCGCGCGCGGTGTCGCTGATCGCGATCCACCAGCATGGCATCCCCGATGATTTCCCGCAGGACGTGCTGGCCGAGGCCGACGCGATGAAGCCCGCCGGGCTCAAGGGGCGCACCGACCTGCGCGACCTGCCGCTGGTCACCATCGACCCGTCCGATGCGCGCGATCACGACGATGCGGTGTTTGCCGAACCCGATGATGCGCCCAACAACCCCGGCGGGCATGTGATCTGGGTCGCCATCGCCGACGTGGCCCATTACGTGCGCCCCGGCAGCAAGCTGGACCGCGAGGCCAAGCTGCGCGGCAATTCCAGCTATTTCCCCGACCGCGTGGTGCCGATGCTGCCCGACCGGCTTTCGGGGGATCTGTGTTCGCTGCACGAAGGCGTGCCGCGCGCCTGCATCGCGGTGCGCATGGTCATCGATGCCCAAGGCGAGAAACTTTCCCAGAAATTCGTGCGCGGGCTGATGCGCTCGCCCGCCTCGCTTACCTACCAAGAGGTGCAGGCGGCACAGGACGGCGCGCCCAACGACAAGTGCGGCCCGCTGATGGAACCGGTGATCGCGCCGCTTTACGCCGCCTATGCCGCCCTGCGCGCGGCCCGCGCCCGCCGCCAGCCGCTGGATCTGGATCTGCCCGAACGGCGCGTGGTCCTGTCCGAAGACGGCAAGGTGACGTCGGTGAATTTCGTCGACCGGCTGGATGCGCACAAGCTGATCGAGGAATTCATGGTCCTCGCCAATGTGGCCGCCGCCGAGACGCTGATCGCCAAGCGCACGCCCCTGCTGTTCCGCGTCCATGAGGAACCGCCAAAGGACAAGCTGGACGCGCTGCGCGAAACCGCCGAAGCGTCGGGGCTGTCGCTGGCCAAGGGCCAGGTGCTGAAAACCGCGCATCTGAACCGGCTGCTGCACGACGCCGCCGGGCGCGAACAGGCCGAGCTTATCAACCTTGCCACGCTGCGCAGCATGACGCAGGCCTATTATTCGCCCAACAATTTCGGGCACTTCGGGCTGGCGCTGCGCAACTACGGGCATTTCACGTCGCCCATCCGGCGCTATGCGGACCTGATCGTGCACCGGGGGCTGATCCGCGCCCATGGCTGGGGCGACGACGGGCTGACCGACGAGGAAGTCGAACGGCTGGAACAGACCGGCCAGCACATCAGCGACACCGAGCGCCGCAGCATGATGGCCGAACGCGACACCAATGACCGCTACCTTGCCGCCTACCTGTCCGACCGCATCGGCGCGGAATTCGGCGGGCGCATCAGCGGGATCGCCAAGTTCGGCGTCTTCGTCAAGCTGGACGAGACCGGCGCCGACGGGCTGATCCCCATGCGCAACCTTGGCAACGAATATTTCCACTTCGACCGCGATGCCGGCACGCTGATGGGGTCGGATTCCGGCGTCATCATCGCGCTGGGGCAGAGGGTCCGGGTCAAGTTGGTCGATGCCGCCCCGGTCACCGGGGGCATCGGGCTGGAACTGCTGGAAATGGACGGCCAGGAAATGCCGCAGGGCCATGGGCGCCCGTCGCGCGGTGGCTTCAAGGGCAAGCGCAACTGGGGCAAGGCGCCCCGGCGCGGGCCGGGCAAGCCTTCGGGCGGGGCATCGACGCCGGAAAGGCGCAAGGAAACCTCTGCCAAGCGCAAGGATGCCAAGACCGCCCGCAAGGTCACCCGCAAGCGGCGCACGCAAGGCTAGGCGCGTTCAGAGACGGTCGCTGAAGGCGTCCAGCACCGTCCGGTAAACCTCGCGCTTGAAGGGGACGATCTGCCCGACCACCTCGGACACGGGCAGCCAGCGCCAGACCGAAAATTCGGGATGCTCGGTCGCGATGTTCACCTGATCGTCGCGGCCGTGAAAGCGCAGCAGGAACCATTTCTGTTCCTGCCCGCGATAGCGGCCCTTCCAGATCCGGGGCACGATGTCATGGGGCAGATCGTAGGTGACCCAGTCGTCGGTTTCCGCCTCGACCGTGACAAGATCGGCGGTGACGCCGGTTTCTTCCCAAAGTTCGCGCAGGGCCGCGTCGCGCGGCGCCTCGCCCTTGTCGATGCCGCCCTGGGGCATCTGCCAGGCGGGCAGTTCGCTGTCGATGCGCTGGCCGACGAACACCTCGCCCGTGGCATTGGCGAGCATCACGCCGACACAGGGGCGGTAGGGCAGTTTGGCGATCTGTTCGGGGGTCATGCGAGGCCTCGGCAACGTGAAAGGGGCGGGAAATATTCCCGCCCCTTGTGATCAGTCCGCGCTGCCGGTTTCAAGCACGTTCAGCCCCTTGAGGATGTCGATGGCATAGGCCAGCTGGTAATCCTCGATCCGCAGGGCGGCGGCTTCTTCGGCGCGGGTGCGGTCCTCTTCGATCTGGCGGATCTCGTCTTCGGTCAGGCTGTCGTTGTCCAGACGCCCGCGCAGATCGGCTTCGGAGCGGCGGAACGGGTTGTTCGCATCCTCTTCCTCGGTCGGGTTCTCGGCCGGGGTGGGCTGTTCGACGACGATGTCGGGCGACACGCCCAGCGCCTGGATCGACCGGCCCGACGGGGTGTAGTAGCGCGCCGTGGTCAGGCGCATGGCGCCATCGCCGCGCACCGGCATGACGGTCTGGACCGACCCCTTGCCAAAGGTCTTGGTGCCCACCACCACCGCGCGGTGATGATCCTTGAGCGCGCCGGCCACGATTTCGGACGCCGAGGCAGACCCGCCGTTGACCAGCACAACCATCGGCTTGCCGTTCACCAGATCGCCATCGGTGGCGTTGTAGCGTTCGCCGTCCTGCGGATCACGGCCACGGGTCGACACGATCTCGCCCTTGTCGAGAAACGCATCGGACACCTTGATCGCCTGGGTCAGCAGGCCGCCGGGGTTGTTGCGCAGGTCAAGCACGATGCCGTTCACCGCGTCCATGCCGCCGGCCTCGTCGATGCGTTCCTGCAGCCCCTCGGCAAGGTTGGGATAGGTCTGGTCGTTGAAGGTGGTGACGCGCAGCACCACGGTGTCGCCTTCAAGCCGGGTGCGCACGGCGGTCAGCTTGATGGTGTCGCGGGTGATCGACACGTCAAAGG
>CAXICP010000255.1:0-5381 GCA_964022595.1 uncultured Salipiger sp. | reverse complement strand
GACACGCATATCGCGGTGGCGCTGGCGCATTGCCTGTTCAACGTGCCGCTGGCGGTCTGGATCCTGGAAGGTTTCATGCGGGGCGTGCCGCGCGAGATCGACGAGACGGCGTTTATCGACGGCTACAGCTGGTGGCGGTTCTTCTCCCGCATCTTCATGCCGCTGATTTCCAGCGGCATCGGGGTCGCCGCTTTCTTCTGCTTCATGTTCTCGTGGGTCGATCTTTTGCTGTCGCGCACGCTGACTTCGGTCAACGTGAAAACCATCGGGGTGGCGATGACGCGCACCTCGTCCGCCACCGGGCTGGATTACGGCACGCTGGCGGCGGCGGGGGTGCTGACGATCATCCCCGGCGCGCTCGTGATCTGGTTCGTGCGCAACTACATCGCCAAGGGCTTTGCCCTGGGGAGGGTGTGATGAACGGCGCGTCCAACGCACGCTGGGGCCTTGTCTACCTGGCAACCGCGGCGGTGCTGGTGACCGCGCTGGTGCTGCTGGTGCTGGCGGTGCCGCGCGACGACGGCGCCATCCTGTGGACGGAACAGATGATCCCCAACGGCTGGATGGCCTGGAGCTTTCCGGTAGCGCTTTTCTTCTGGCTGATCGCCGCGATCCTGGCGCTGTTCACCATCCTTGCCATCCGCTTTCCCGAGGTGCCGCGCGTGGGCATCCTTGGCATCGAGACGACGCGCGGCGACCGGCTGTTCATCACGCTGCTGGGCTCGGCGTTCATCAACCTTGCGTGGCTTGGGCTGGACCTGGGGCCGCAGCCCTGGGCGATGGCCGTCTGCGCAATCTACGCGGTTTGCGTGTTCCGCTGGGTCTGATCCCCGCGCGGCGCGACGCGAACCACCGAAACCCGTCCCATCCCCGGCAGGAGGAGCCAGGGGCCGGGACAGGACCGCTTGTCAGAAAACCAAGGGAGGAAAGAATGACAAGACTGCTGACAACAACAACCGCGCTGGCGCTGGGCTTGGGCCTGCCCGCCTTTGCCGGGATGGAGGAAGCGCGCAGCTTTCTCGACGCCGAAATCGGAGACATGTCGACCCTGACCCGCGAGGAGCAGGAACAGGAAATGCAGTGGTTCGTCGACGCCGCCGCGCCCTTTGCAGGCATGGACATCAAGGTCGTGTCGGAAACCATCGCCACGCACGAATACGAATCCAAGGTGCTGGCCAAGGCATTTACCGAGATCACCGGCATCAAGCTGACCCATGACCTGATCGGCGAGGGCGACGTGGTCGAACGGCTGCAGACGCAGATGCAGTCGGGCGAAAACATCTATGACGCCTATATCAACGACAGCGACCTGATCGGCACGCACTGGCGCTACCAGCAGGCACGCAGCCTGACCGACTGGATGGCGAACACCGGCGCGGATGTGACCAACCCGATGCTGGATCTTGACGATTTCATCGGCACCAGCTTCACCACCGGCCCGGATGGCGAACTTTACCAGCTGCCCGACCAGCAATTCGCCAACCTTTACTGGTACCGCCACGACTGGTTCACCGATTCCAAGAACATGGAGGATTTCAAGGCGGCCTTCGGCTACGACCTTGGCATCCCGGTGAACTGGGCCGCCTACGAGGACATCGCCGAATTCTTCACCGGGCGCGACCTTAGCCACATGGACGTGAACGGCGACGTCTACGGCAGCATGGATTACGGCAAGAAGGACCCCTCGCTTGGCTGGCGCTACACCGATGCGTGGATGTCGATGGCCGGCATGGGCGATACGGGCGAACCCAACGGCCTGCCGGTCGACGAATGGGGCATCCGCGTGAACGACCAATCCCAGCCCGTCGGGTCCTGCGTTGCGCGGGGCGGCGCCACCAATTCGCCCGCCGCCGTCTACGCGATCACCAAGTCCAAGGAATGGCTGGAAAAATATTCGCCCCCCGCGGCGGCCGGCATGACGTTCTCGGAATCCGGGCCGGTGCCTGCGCAGGGCAACGTGGCGCAGCAGATGTTCTGGTACACCGCCTTTACCGCCAACATGGTCGAACCGGGCATCGCCGTGATGAACGACGATGGCACGCCCAAGTGGCGCATGGCGCCCTCGCCGCACGGCGTCTACTGGGAAGAGGGCATGAAGGTCGGCTACCAGGACGCCGGGTCCTGGACGCTGATGAAATCCACCCCCGACGATCGCGCCAAGGCCGCCTGGCTTTACGCGCAATTCGTGGTGTCCAAGACCGTCGACGTCAAGAAATCCGACGTGGGTCTGACCTTCATCCGCGAATCGACCATCGACAGCGACCATTTCACCGATCGTGCGCCGCAGCTGGGCGGACTGGTGGAATTCTATCGCTCGCCCGCGCGTCTGGCCTGGTCGCCCACCGGCACCAACATCCCCGATTATCCCAAGCTGGCACAGCTTTGGTGGCAGAACATCGGCGATGCGCTGTCGGGCGGCAAGACCCCGCAAGAGGCGCTGGATTCGCTGTGTGAAGAGCAGGAAAAGGTGCTTTCGCGGCTCGAACGGGCCGGCATCATGGGCGACATCGGCCCCAAGCTGAACGAAGAGCAGGACCCGGAATACTGGCTCAGCCAGCCCGGCGCGCCCAAGGCCAAGCTTGAAAACGAAGACGAAGAGCCGATCACCGCCTCTTACGAGGAACTTATCGGCTCCTGGAGCAACTGAAGCTTCGTCGCGGGCGGCCCGTCCGCCCGCGACACCGCACGACATTCCGGAACGCGGGCGCAAGGCCTTGCGATCCGTCAGCACGGCGATCCGTTCGAACCGCTGCTTGTCAAAAAGGTCATGGACAAGATGAAAGACAATATCGCGTCGAAAACCCACGCCGGCGATCTGGTGTCCGAAATGCTGGCGCAGGCGGGTGTGGAATACGTGTTCGGGATGCCCGGCGGGCAGACCACCGCGCTGCATGACGGGATCTCGCGCCGTCAGGACCGCATCAGGCACATCCTGATGCGCGACGAGCGCAACGCGGCCTATGCGGCCGACGGCTATGCCCGGGTGACCGGCAAGGTCGGGGTGTGCGACGTGACCGTGGGGCCGGGGTCCAACCTGCTGCCTGCGGGGTTTCTTGAGGCGCTGAACGCGTCGATCCCCCTGCTTGGCATCATTGGAGAGCTGCCGCTGGACTGGCTTGCGCTCAAGGAAAAGGGGATCGCATCGCAGGGCTACGACCAGCTGGCGTTCTTCAAGACCTGCTCGAAAGAGGCGTTCCTCGTGCCCTCGCTTGCGGCGCTGCCCGAACTGCTGCGCACCGCGCTGCGCATCGCGACCGCCCCGCGCCCGGGCCCCGTGGCGCTGATCATCCCGCATGACATCTTCGATGCGGACTGGGATGAAAGCCAGCTGCCGATCATGGTCGACGACCGCAGTGTATCCATGCCCTACCTGCGCAGCTGCGCGCCGCAGGGCGCCATTGCAGAAGCGGCGGCGCTGATCCGCAAGGCCAGGCGCCCGGCGCTGGTCTGCGGCGGCGGGGTGCACGGATCGGTCGCGGCGCAGGATGTCACCGCCTTTGCCGACCGGCTTGGGGGGCTTGTGGTGACGTCGCTGTCGGGCAAGGGGTCGGTGCCGGAAACGCGCGATTATGCCGCCGGCGTGCTGAACCCGCTGGGGTCCAGGGCGGCCATCGACCTGGTGCAAGAGGCGGATCTGCTGATCTGGTGCGGGTCCAAGGTCAGCCAGAACACCGGCATGAACTGGACGCTGCCGCGCGCCGAGCAGGCGACCATCACCATCGATTTCGACCCGCTGGAACATGGGCGCACCTTCCGCCCCACGGTGCCGCTGCTGGGCGACGTGCGCGAGACGGTGCGCGCGCTTGACGCGGCTTTGGGCGACAGCATGGCCGGCACCCGACCCGATTGGGATGCCCGCATCGCCGAGGTAAAGTCAGCCTGCGACGCCGAAAAAGCCGCCGAGATGGCATCGGACCAGGTGCCGGTGCTGCCTCCGCGCATCATGGCCGAGATCGCCAGGCGGCTGGGCGAAGACGATATCGTAGTGTCGGATGCGTCGTTTTCGGCGGGCTGGATTTCGGGGTATCTGCCGGCGAAACGGCCCGGGCGGCAGTTCCTGTTCGCGCGGGGGCAGGGGGGGCTTGGCTATTCGGTGCCCGGCGCGATTGGCGCGGCGACCCAGCTCAAGCCCGGCGCGCGGGTGGTGACGATGGCCGGCGACGGCGCGTTTTCCTACACCATCGGCGAATTGGCGACGCAGGCGCAATACGGGCAGCGCATCGTCAACGTGGTCATCAACAACGGCAAGCTGGGCTGGATTCAGCTTTGGCAGGAGATTTTCTTCAAGAACACCCTGTCCTGCGATCTGGAAACGCAAAGCATGGTGCCCGGCTATGCGGCGGCGGCGCAGGCGCTGGGGCTGCGGGGGATCTACGTGGAAAAGCCCGACGAAATCGGCGCCGCGCTGAACGAAGCCTTTGCCCATGACGGCCCTTCGGTGGTCGAGGTGCGCATCGATGATCGCGCCACGCCGATCCATTCGTTCAAGCGCCGCATGCGCGAAGACGACGGCAAGGCGCGTCCGCGCCCCGGAACGGTCTACAAGCTGCGCGCCTGGAAGGTGTCGCCGTCCTTGTGACCTGCCTGCCGGCGCGTGATGGGCGTTCTCAAACCGCCCGAAAGATGAGCGAAGCGCACATTCTGGCGCCGACATGCAGTACAAGAAGGGCGGCAATGCAGATCAGGCCGTTGCCCTGCCTGCCGCATGTGTCTAGATGAATGCAACGATGCTTCGGCATCATGCAGTTTCCTGGGGTTCTCTCCTCCTCCCTGAACCCCGGAAATCAGCGGCGATCCTCTCTCCTCCTCCCTGAGGGTCGCCGCGACCCCTTCCCCCGGACGCAGTCATGAAGATCTAATCGCTGTCGAACGATGCGCGCGTGCCATCGTGCCGCGCGGTGCGTTCTGATTTCAAAGCTCAGTGATGATGCAATCCCGGTCGCCTCGCCTCCTCTGCGAGACGACCGGATCGCGACTGGATGGCGTCCTCCCCAGGTGCCATCCGCCCTCGGCCCAGGCTGCTCGGGCTCCTCCCGTCTCCCGTGCGGCGGACCTTGCGAAATCCTTGCAAGCCGAAGAAAACATGACCTGCGTCAAATTGTCCAGCCATATTTTTCGCCGCATTGCGGCATCAAGGTCACAGGTCAAGCAGGCTGGCGGCCAGGTAGGGTGCAATCAGCAGTTTGCGCCGGTGCCAGCCCAGCGGGAAACGCCCGGGAACAAGGGACATCGCGGCAGGCAGAGGCGCGCGCGTGGGGGCGCCCCGGGCCAGGTCGGCAAGCAGCATTCCCGCGTGGCTTCCCATCGCGACACCGTTGCCGTGAAAGCCCAGACCGGCGAACAGGCCGGGATGATCGGGAATTTCCCCCACGAAGGGCGTC
>CAXICP010000254.1:0-5383 GCA_964022595.1 uncultured Salipiger sp. | reverse complement strand
GGTTCAGGTCCTGCCCGTCGAAGGGCGGCACCGCCATGCGCAGGAACGGGTTCGACGTGAACAGGATGAAGGCGTAGAACGCCACCCCCACCATCGCCTGCACGGCCAGCACCCGCGCGCGCAAGCTGGGCGGAAGGTTGCCCCCGAACCACGCCGCCATCGCGCCGAACAGCGCCAGAATCAGCACCCAGAGCAACATCGAACCCTCGTGGTTCCCCCAGACGCCGCTGATCTTGTACAGCAGCGGCTTGGCCGAATGGCTGTTGTTCACCACCAGCTGCAACGAGAAA
The DNA here is from genome assembly GCA_964022595.1 of uncultured Salipiger sp. Taxonomy (GTDB): domain Bacteria; phylum Pseudomonadota; class Alphaproteobacteria; order Rhodobacterales; family Rhodobacteraceae; genus Salipiger. Next base: position 5,093 of record CAXICP010000254.1, on the reverse strand, counting down.
TCCGACACGATGAAGGCGTGCATCAACGCGCCGAAGCTCAGCAGTGACAGCAGGAACTGCGCCGTGGCAGCAGGTTCGGCGACAGCCATCCATCCGGGCCAGCGTTTGTGGGCGCCGATCAGCGGCACCACCGCCTGCACGCAGGCGACAAGCCCGGCAAGGATGAGGGCGAAATGTCCAAGCTCGTTTATCATGTGCCAATCTATACGGCACCAGCCAAAGCCCGGCCAACGAAAACCGCCGCCCGGGCCCCATCACTTTGTCGCGGGGGCGAATGCGGAACGGGCGCGGACCGAAAGCCGCGCCCGCCCCGGATTTCGAACGGCGCTGTTACGACCGCGCCGCCTGCCATTCGGCCAAGGCGGGATTGCCGCCGGCGTCGATCTCGGCCGGCGCGCGCGTGGCGGGCTGGGCAACCGGCTCGGCCACCGGATCCAGCGCGCGGATCTGCGCCGCCACGCCCGGCGCGGCCGCCACGCTTGCGGCGATCTCGCGGCGGAAGGCGTGGCCTTTGACCTGATGGCGAGCGCCGAAATAAAAGCCCACGATCGCCGTCAGCAGCCACCACATCGGTTCGGGAACAAGGGCAATGCCCGCCATGCGCGCGGCGAACCAGACCGGGTCGACCATGGCCGCCACGAACAGCGCAAGCGTTCCCAGCGCCAGCGCCGGACGCGGAATCCGGTTAAGCCCGTCGATGATCCGATCAAAGCGCGAATTGCGCTGCGTGGCGAATTCGGTGCCGAACTGCTGCAGCGCGCTGGCCTGCAAGCCGGCTTCGCGCGCGGCCTGCGCTTCGGTGTTTTCGCGAAACACCTCGGCGGTTTCGCGGATGACGTTTCGGCCCGACCCGAACACCATCTGGAACAGCGATCCGATCATGCCCGTCATCCCCATGCCGACACCCGCGCGTTGAATTGCGCGGCGCTCAGGTGAAAGCGCGGCGAGATGAATTCCTCGGCGCGCTTGATCCACCCGCCCTTGCCGCCCGCGACGGTGCGGGCGTATTTACGCGACGCCGGGCGGCTGTCGGCAAGCGCGAAGTAATAGTTCCGCCGTTCGATCCCGTAGGCATCGGCGATCACGCCGGGGGCCTGCGCGTGGGCGCGGTGGGTCGCTGCGATGGTCATCGGGCCGATTGCCCCGTCGACCGCCACGGTTTCGCCCATCTTCAACAAGAGCCGCTGAAGGATCTTCACCGCGTTGCTGCCCGCGTTGACGTACATGTCGAACACGGTCGCGTGCAGCACCTCGGGCAGATCCGCGATACGCGGGCGGGAGAAGTAATGTTCCAGGAAGATGTCGACCGCTTGCGCGCGGGTCAGGGCCTGCACGTCGCGGGAATCGACGTCACCGTCGCGGTCAAGGTCAAGGCCCAGCCGGCGCATGGTATGGATCGTCACGCCGTAATTGGTCGCCCCACCCGGATCGTCGGGATCGTTTACATAGCCGCCCTCTCGGGCGACGATTTCCTCGGCCATGCGCCGCACGTCGCTGCTGATCATGATTTTCACTCGCTCGATTTGTGTCTCGCGGGGAGCGCCCTCTTGCAGGGGCGGTTTTCCGCATCACCAAATCTCGGGGGAAAATCTTAACCGGTCAGAAGCGCACCGTGCGCTGGGGGATTTCGCGACCCTCCGAAACGCGCCGGGGGATTTCGGGAATGCGCGTAAATAGCTGGATACAAATAAAAAAGGCCGGAGCAAAAGCTCCGGCCCGACTGGTTACCAAAACGGGTCCGATCAGTTCAGCGCGGATTCGTCGACGTCCGGCATCTCCATCATCTGGTCCTTGGTGTAGGGAACCACGATGGCGTAGGTCGCATCGTCAACCGGCACCAGGTTCACATCCGAAAGCGAGATGTGGATGTGCTTGTCGCCGATGTCGAGGAAACCACCCACTTCGGCCACGATGCCTTCAAGCGAGCCGTCCGCGTTGAAGACGAGATCTTCGATCTCGCCGACGTTTTCCCAGTTGTCCTGGATGACGGATTCGCCGGTTGCGGCCATGTCGGTTTCTTCATCGCCGTCAGTGGTGACGGTGGAGTCGGACGACGCCATGCCGGTGGTGGCGGTGGTGTCGGACATTGCCGGATCGGTCGCGGCGGTATCCATCGCGGCGCCGTCGGTTTCGGTCATTTCGTCGAGGTTTTCGGCGTAAACGCGGCCACCAAGGATGTCACGTGCGCGGATGAGCCCGTCGGAATCGTTGGCGAACAGGGCCTCGGTGTTCGAAGCGGCCTGGTTCATCTTGCCGTCGACATCGGAGGCGGCGTTCGACATTGCCGTACCGGTGCGCTCGGCGCCGTTTTCGATGGCATCGCCGGTGTTCTCGGCTGCCTGCTCAAGGTTGTCGCCGGCCTGGTCGAGGTTGGTTTCGGCCTGCGTCATGTTGTCCTGAGTCTGCATCTCGGTGCTGTCGGCGTTCTGGGCGTAAGCGGCACCACCTGCGGTCAGCGCGATTGCGGCAACGGTCATGGAAAGGCGTTTCATATCGTGGTCCTCCGTTTTGGTTCGTCATGGATGACGTATGCCTCACCAACACGCAGAACCCGGGGACCGTTCCGCCCCCGGGTGCCCTTTTCGCTGACATTAATGTGTTGGAACCAAATCAGATATTCTGCTGCAGGAATGCGAGCAGCTGCCGCGTCGACCCGTCCTTGGACTCGGCCCCCTGCACGCCCGAAACCATGGGGCCAAGCGCGGTGGCAAGTTCCTTGCCAAGCTCGACGCCCCACTGATCGTAGGAGTTGATGTTCAGGATCACGCCTTCGACGAACACGCGATGTTCGTAGAGCGCCACGATGCGCCCCAGCGTCGCCGGGTCCAGCGCCTTGTAGACCAGCGTGGTCGATGGCCGGTTCCCCGGAAAGACCCGGTGGCGGGCCTGACGTTCCAGCTCGTCTCCCTGAAACGCGTCGGCGACCTTGGCGCGCGCCTCGTCCAGGTCGCGCCCGCGCATCAGCGCCTCGGACTGGGCAAGGCAGTTGGCGACCAGCAGTTCGTGGTGATGGCGCAGGTCCGGCTCGTGGCCCCGCGCGGCAACCATGAATTCGCAGGGCACCACGCGCGTGCCCTGATGGATCAACTGGTAAAAGGCGTGCTGACCGTTGGTCCCCGGCTCGCCCCAGACGACAGGCCCCGAGTTCACCGCAAGATCGGCGCCATCCATGCTGACGCCCTTGCCGTTGCTTTCCATCTCGAGCTGCTGAAGGTAGGCGGGCAGCCGCGCCAGCCGGTTGTCATAAGGCAGCACCGCGCGCGTCGGGTAGCCCAGCACCTGGTTGTGCCACATGCCCACCAGCGCCAGCATGACCGGCATGTTCCGCGCCAGCGGCGCCTCGCGGAAATGGTGGTCCATTTCCATGCCCCCGCGCAGGAAGGCGCGGAAATTCTCGGGGCCGATGGCGATCATCATCGACAGGCCGATCGGGCCCCACATGGAATAGCGCCCGCCGACCCAGTCTTCGAACCCGAACACGCGGTCCGCCGGAATGCCCCATTCGGCGGCCTTGGCCTGGTTCGACGACAGCGCCACGAACTTGCCGTCCGTCGGCTCACCCGCCGCTTCAAGCCAGGTCCAGGCGGTGCGCGCGTTGGTCATCGTCTCGATGGTGGTAAAGGTCTTGGACGCGATGACGAACAGCGTGCTTGACGGCGTGCACAGCTTCAGCGTGTCGGCGATATCCGCGCCATCGACGTTGGACACGAAATGGCAGCGCGGCCCGTCGTGAAACGGCGCCAGCGCAATCGTGCCCATCTTCGGGCCCAGATCGGACCCGCCGATGCCGATGTTCACCACGTCGGTGATGCCCGAAGCGCGGATTTCCCCGGCAAGGGTTTCCATCCGGGCCAGCGTGTCCAGAACCGCGGGCATCACGTCTGCCCCGTCCACCAGCACCGGCGCGCCATCAAGGTTGCGCAGGGCGGTGTGCAGCACCGCGCGCCCTTCGGTTTCGTTGATGCGCACGCCTTCGAACATGGCCTCGCGCCGGGGTGCGACCTTGGCGGCGTCGGCAACGGCGATCAGTGCATCAAGGATTTCGCCATCAAGCTGCGTCTTCGAGTAATCGAACAGCATCCCCATGGCTTCGATGGAAAAGGTGGCGGCGCGGTCCGCATCCTGGTCGAACAGCGTCTCGATACGACGCCCCTCGCGCGCGGCCGCGAGGCGTTTCAGGTCATCCCACATGGAACTCTCACTTCTTGCTGAAGGTCGGTTTTCGGCATGGATCGGCGGGCTTGATCATTCGGACCAATGCACCACGGCGCCGTCAAGTATGGCATTCACCGGCGCCTCGACCGGGGCCAGCCCGCGCGCCTCTTGCAGCACCCCGCGCCTTTGCGCCCCGTAGATGGCGAGGTGTTTCTTCGTGGCGCCCTCCAGCACCGGGGCGCTCAGCGTGATGCGCGGCTCGGGCGCGCCGGGGGCACGCATCGCCAGCAGGGTCGGCGCGTTCGGGGCCAGCGCCTCGGCCAGCTTGTCGGCGCCCGGAAAGATCGACGCGGTGTGCATATCCGCGCCCATCCCCAGCAGGACCACCGCAAGCGGCAGCGAAGGCACGATGGCCGCCGCAAGATCGGCAAGCTTTTCCTCGGGCGTGTCGGCATCCGCGTAAAGCGGCAGGTAGCGCGCCGCCGCGGCCCGGTCGGTCAGCAGACGCTCGCGCAGCAGGCGCGTGTTGGACCGATCCGAGCTTTCGGGCACCCAGCGTTCGTCGGTCAGCAGCACATCGACCCGATCCCAGTCAAGCCGCGCCGCGCACAGCGCATCGAACACCGGCCCCGGAGACGTACCCCCCGGCACCGCCAGCGCGGCGCGATCCTGGTGGGAAAGCGCCTCGCGCAGTTCTCCGGCGATCTGGTTGGCCAGATCCATCGCCAGCATTTCGCGGTCGGGATATTCGCGCAGTTCGTAAGCAGTCACTTGATCGCCCTCCAGCGCCGTCCATCGCGGTTGATCAGGAAGGCCGCGTCATCCGGCCCGGTGCTGCCCGCGTCATAGGGTTTGGGGTTGTCGCCGCGCCGTTCCCAGCCTTCGATCAGCGGGTCGGTCCAGGCCCAGGCGGCCTCGACCTCGTCGCCGCGCATGAA
>CAXICP010000253.1:0-5388 GCA_964022595.1 uncultured Salipiger sp. | reverse complement strand
TGATGCTCCATCCTACTCAAAAGTTGGAGCCTCCGGCAAACCCGGCGCGGTTCAGTTTGCTGTCAGTCGCCGTTACGGCGGGTGTTGGGGCGCGACCAGATGAGGCTGAAGGTCTCTTCGCCGTTTGATAGCGGGAGGTGTCAGGCTTCGGCACTGAATCCTGTGCAATATGTTCCGATCGCGTACCGATCCCTCGGCCCCAGGAATGCGCCCGTGGCGCAGGGTGTGCGCGGCTCATCGCGACGGCCATTCCTGCGGCACGTTTGCGTGCAGATCGCGGAGCCAGGGCCCGCCCGCGCTGTCTGACGGAGCGCGCCAGTCGCCGCGGGGGCTTAGTGCGCCGCCGGCGCTGACCTTGGGGCCGTTCGGCAGGGCCGAGCGCTTGAACTGGCTTGTGACGAAGAAGCGCTGCAGGAACTTTTCCAGCCAGTGGCGAATGGTTTGCAGGTCGTAGGCGTTGCGGTTGGCTGCGGGGAAAGCCTCGGGCCAAAGACCCTTGTCGATGTCGTGCCACGCGTGCCAGGCGAGGAAGGCGACCTTGGAGGGCGGCAGCCCGTAGCGCATGAAGTGGAACAGGAAGAAATCGTTCAGCTCGTAGGGGCCGATGATGGATTCGGTGCTTTGAATCTCGTCATCTTCGCCCGCGGGCACAAGTTCGGGCGAGATTTCCGTCGCGAGGATCGCGTCAAGCACCGCGTCGGTATCGCGGTCGAACTGCCCCGTGCGGGTGGTCCAACGGATCAGGTACTGGATCAGCGTCTTGGGCACGCCCGCGTTGACGGCGTAATGGCTCATCTGGTCGCCCACGCCATAGGTGCACCAGCCAAGCGCCAGCTCGCTCAGATCGCCGGTGCCGATGACAAAGCCGCGCCGCTGGTTGGCCAGCCGGAACAGGTAGTCCGTGCGCAGCCCGGCCTGCACGTTTTCGAAGGTGATGTCATAGACGGGTTCGCCTTCGGAAAAGGGATGGCCCATGTCGGACAGCATCTGGCGCGCGGCGGGACGGATGTCGATTTCATCCGCCGTCACGCCCATGGCCCGCATCAGGCGCCAGGCGTTGGATTTCGTACCCTCCGAGGTCGCGAATCCGGGCATGGTGAAGGCAAGGATGCGATCGCGGGGCAGGCCCATCCGGTCGCACGCCTTGGCCGCGACGATCAGCGCATGCGTCGAATCCAGCCCTCCGGAAACGCCGATCACCATGGTGGTGCCAGAGGTCGCCTCGAACCGGCGGCGCAGGCCCTCGACCTGGATGTTGAACGCCTCGTAACAGTCCTGATCCAGATGGCTTTCGCGGTTCGGCACGTAGGGAAAGCGACGGATCGGCCGGATTAGCCCCGCGTCTTCGTGGTGGGGGCGGTGATCGAAGGAAACGCGGCGAAAGGCGGGGGCCTTGTGGCGGCTGGCATCGTCGAAACTGCCGGTGCGCATCCGGTCGGACAGGATGCGGGCGGTGTCCACGTCAGCGATGGTCAGCTGCGGCTCTGCCGGAAAACGGGTCGATTCCGCCAGAAGGTCGCCCAGCTCGTGGATCATTCCCTGCCCATCCCACGACAGGTCGGTCGTGCTTTCGCCCGGGCCGGCGGCGGAATAGACATAGGCCGCGAAGGCGCGCATGGATTGCGACTGGCACAGCAAGTGACGGTCCGAGGATTTGCCGATCACGATGTTGGACGCCGACAGGTTGGTCAGGATCAGCGCCCCGGCCATGGCGGCATCGGCGGAAGGGGGCGCGGGGGTCCACAGATCCTCGCAGATCTCGATGTGAAAGATCAGGCCGGGCAGGTCGCTGGCCTCGAAGATCAGGTCGTCTCCGAACGGTGCGCGCTGCCCCGCCACGGTGATGTCGCCGCCAAGTCCGCGCCCATGGGCGAACCAGCGCTTTTCGTAAAATTCGCGGTAGTTGGGCAGGTAGGATTTGGGCACCACGCCCAGCACCTTTCCCCGCGAAATCGCCACCGCGCAATTGTAAAGCCGCCCCTCGCGGCGCAAGGGCGCCCCGATCAGCACCACCGGGGCCAGCGCTTTGCTTTCGTCAATCAGCCGCGCGAGCGCTGCCTCGACCTCGTTCAGCAGCGCGTCCTGCATGTGCAGATCGTCGATGGCATAGGACGAAAGGCACAGCTCGGGGCAGACCAGAAGATCGGCGCGGGCCTGATCGGCGCTGTGCATCTGTTCGATCAGGCTGTCGCGATTGAAGCCGACATCGGCGGGCCGCACGCGCGGCGTAGCGGTGGCGACGCGCACAAAGCCGTGGCGGTGGAAGGCGGCAAACGAGGCGTTCCCGGTCATGATGACAGCATCCTTTTAAGCAGGTGAAGCACGGTTTCCAGTGATTTCTGCCGGACCTGATCGCGCCCGACGGGGCCAAAGGATTCCTGTGCATGGACAGTGGCGGCGCCGTCGCGGGCCAGGGCGAAATGCACGAGCCCTTCTTCGTCATCCTCGCCGCCCGGGCCTGCAAACCCGGTGACGGACACCGCGACCTGCGCGCCCGAAAGCCGCAGTGCGCCTTCGGCCATGGCGATGGCGACCTCTTTGGACACGGCGCCTTTTTCGTTTAGAAGTTCGAGGCTTACGTCCAGAAGTTCACGTTTGGACGCATCCGTGTAGGTGACGTAACCGCGTTCGAACGCGTGCGAGCAGCCTTCGATATCCGTAAGCAGGGCGGCGACCAGCCCGCCGGTGCAGCTTTCGGCGGTGGCGAGGTTCAGATCGCGCTCGCAAAAGCGGGTCAGGACACGTTCCGCCCGGTCCGCCAGCGACTCCGACGCTTTCGTTTCGTTCAGGATGCTGTCCATGCGTCTTTGACTCCTACATGCCGATCAAGGCCCGGCTTGCGATTATCCGGCCCCTTCCGGCGTCTCTACAACAAACCGGGCCCGCACCGCCGCGGCGGCGGCAAGCGGGATCGCCGCCGTGGCCAGAAGAACCGGCATTGCCCCCACCGCGTCCAGCGCCCAGCCGGTGATCGCGGGCCCGATGACGCTGCCCGCCGCCGTCGCCAGCAGGGTGACCGTGAATCCAAGCGAAGGGAAGTCCGGGAAAAGCCGTTCGGACCAGACCGCCAGCACGGCGCTTGTCATCATGACGTTGATCCCCTGAAGCCCCGCCGAAGGGATCAGCCCCGCCCAGCTGCCGGGCAGTACGGCGGCAAGCGCCAGCGATGCGCCGCCGATCCCCAGCAGGATGCGCAGCAGCCAGGGCAGCCCGATCCCGTCCTGCACCCGACTGGTGGCCAGCCCCGCCAGGCCGAACAGCCCGAAAAAGATGAACACGAGCGAGGGCGCCGATCCCTCGGGCATGCCGGGCACGCCGCTTCGCGCGAATTGATCCCGAACGAACGAGATGAAGACCGCCGACGTGATCCCGAACACGAAGGCGACGCCGAACAGGGGGATGGCCTGCGCTTGCAGCAACCTGGCCCATGCGCGGCGCGGCGACGCATCCGCTGCCTTGTCCACCTTGTGCAGCGCGGCCCGGTTTCCCAGCAGCGCCAGCGCAGAGGCCACCGTGAAGATCGCCCAGCAATAGCGCCAGCCGAAATCAAGAAAGACCATCGCAAGCGATATCGCCCCGGCCAGGGCGATCCCCACGGTGGTGCCTGTGCTGATTTCGGACAGGGCAAGCGAGCGATCCGCGTTGCGCACTTTCCGATGCACCGCATCGTTGAAGGGCGTCCAGGCGAAGCCGGCGCTAGAGGCGGCAAGAAAGACCCCGGCGGCCAGAACCACCGCATTGGGCGCGGCGGTCACGATCCCAAGGCCAAGCGTGGCGGCGGTCAGCCCGACGAGCACCGGAAATTCCGGTCCGCGCCGGTTCAGCATGAATTGCGCGATCGCAAGGCCGATGAAGAACCCCGAAAACCCAAGGCTGGATATGATCCCGACCATCGAAGACGAAAGCGAGAACACCTTCTGAAATTCGGGAATGAACAGCCCGAACCCCATGCGCGCGGGCCCATAGCTTATGGCCGTGGCTGCGAATCCGGCTGCGGAAAGGCTTCGAAAATAGGTGATCGGACATGCTCCAGCTTTTTGTGACAACACTGGGCAAGCGAAATTGTTTCCATGCCATAAGCACTTGAAAGAAAGCAAAGGCAGCGGTTCGGCAGGGGGGTGCGGGCGGCCCTGCGGGGGTAGGCCGCAACCCGCGCATTGTGCCAATGCCAGCAAGCGCGGCGGCTTCAGTCGGCGGCAGGCCTGCCCATGGCTTCAGAACTTTTGGTCAGCTCGCGTTCCAGCAGGTGGGGCATGATGGGCTTGCCGATGAAGGCAAGCGGTTCCACGGCGGACAGCAGCTCGCGCGTGGCGTCATCCAGGTTGCCGCTGATGAAGATGCAGCGCACATCCAGCGTGTCATACAGCCAGCGCGAGGCGTCTATCCCGGACGAGCCGCGCGCAAGGCGGATGTCCATCAGCGCGATGTCGGGCGGGGTCTGCGTGGCGGTGGCCTTGCAGCTTTCGACATCGCGCGCGACGCCGACCACCCGGTGGCCCAATTCCTTCACCTGGTCTTCAAGATCCAGCGCGATGAAGAAATCGTCCTCGACGATCAGGACATCCAGTATCATTGCGTCTCAAGCGGCATCCGGATGGTCACCGCGTACCCGCCATCGCCCCCGCCAACGGTCATTTCGGCGCCAAGCTGCGCGACGAGTCCGCCGATGATGCGCGTGCCCAGCCCCGGGGGCGCATCGTCGGGCTTGCCCGATCCATTGTCCGCAACTTCAAGCACCATCTCTTTTCCTTCCAGGTATGTCCGGACCTTGATATGCCCGCCGGTCGTGCCGCGCAGCCCGTGCTTGATGGCGTTCGACACCAGCTCGTTCACCACCAGCGCCAGCGGGATCGCGCGGTCCGCCGACAGGCGCAGTTCCACCGCATCGCACTGGATCGTCGCCTCGGCCGCCGCCGCATCCCCGGCCGCCAGCGTGTCGCACAGATCGCGCAGGTAAATGCCAAACGCGACACTCGCGACTTCGTTCGATCGGTAGAGCATTTCGTGAACGGACGTGACCGCGCGCACACGGGCGGCCGCGCCTTCCAGCCGGTCGCGTATTTCGCCATCCCCGGCGCGGTGGGCATCGGTGTTGAGAATGCTGGCCACAAGCTGAAGCGAATTCTTGATCCGGTGGTTCACCTCGCCAAGAAGCGCCTCTTTCTGGGCAAGCAGGCGGTCGCGTTCCTCAAGCGCCTTTGCAAGCGTTTCTTCGCGGCGCTTGGATTCGGTGATGTCCATGCTGACCAGAAGAAAACGGGGCAGGGCGTCGCGATGATCGCGCACCAGTTCGCCCTGCGATGACAGCCAGCGCAGGCTGCCGTCCGCGGCCCTGGTGCGATAGGTGAACGCGATCGTGGTGTGATCGGGGGCGCGCGTCACCTCTTC
>CAXICP010000252.1:0-5395 GCA_964022595.1 uncultured Salipiger sp. | reverse complement strand
CACACAATACCGAAACGCGGGGGAAGTCCATGAGCGACGATCTGATCCACGACCCGAACGGCGGCATGCCCCGCCTGCGCGAAATCATGCGGCGCCTGCGCGATCCCGACACCGGCTGCCCCTGGGATCTGGAACAGGATTTCGCGACCATCGCGCCCCACACCATCGAAGAGGCCTATGAGGTCGCCGATGCCATCGAACGCAAGGAATGGGACGAGCTGAAGGGCGAACTTGGCGATCTTCTGTTCCAGTCCGTGTTTCACGCCCAGATCGCGCAGGACCGCGGTCTGTTCGATTTCGACGATGTCGCCAACGCCATGTCCGACAAGATGGTCGCGCGGCACCCGCATGTGTTCGGGGATGATTCGAACGCCAAGAGCGCCCAGCAGCAGACCGCCGACTGGGAAACCATCAAGGCGGCCGAACGCGCCGCGAAGGCGGAAAAGGGCGTTCTGGACGGCGTCGCCATGGGGCTTCCGGCGCTGATGCGCGCGGTCAAGCTGCAAAAGCGCGCCGCGCGGGTGGGCTTTGACTGGCCGTCCACCGACCAGGTGATAGACAAGATCGTGGAAGAGGCGCAAGAGCTGCGCGAGGCCACGGACCCGGACCATGTGGAAGAAGAATTCGGCGATCTGCTTTTCGTGATGGCCAACCTTGCGCGGCACATGAACATCGACCCCGAAACCGCCCTGCGCGCGGCCAACGCCAAATTCACGCGCCGTTTCAGTCAGGTAGAGGCCGACCTTGCGGCGAAGGGTAAACGCCCGCAGGACAGCACGCTGGCTGAGATGGACGCGCTGTGGGATGCGGCCAAGCTGCGGGAAAAGGGCGCCAGCAACGGAAACGATTGACCTGATCATTTTTGTCGGGCTTTATGGCGCCGAATTTTTCAGCAGTCCGGAGACATCGCGATGCGTCACACGATCCCCGCCCTTGCCCTTCTTGCAGCGGCCCAGCCCGCACTGGCCGAAGAGGTCAATCTGTATTCCTACCGCCAGCCCGAACTTCTGGCGCCCCTGACCGAAGCCTTCACAGCGGCGACCGGGATCGACGTGAACGTCGCATACCTGAGCGATGGCATGGTCGAGCGGCTGCAGGCCGAAGGCGACCGTTCCCCGGCCGACCTGGTGTTCACCGTCGACGTGTCGCGCTTGGCCGCGATCGTCGATGCGGGCGTGACCCAGCCGGTGACCAGCGACGTTTTGCAGGCCAACGTGCCGGCGCAGTATCACGACCCCGATGGCAACTGGTGGGGGCTGACCACCCGCGCCCGCATCGTCTATGCCAGCAAGGACCGCGTCGATCCGTCCGAGGTGACCACCTACGAGGATCTGGCCGATCCCAAGTGGCGCGGCCGCCTGTGCACCCGTTCGGGCACGCACCCCTACAACGTCGCGCTTGCGGCGGCGCATCTTTACCACCACGGCGCCGAGGAAACCCGCACCTGGCTTGAAGGGCTCAAGGCGAACCTGGCGCGCAAGCCGCAGGGCAACGACCGCGCGCAGGTCAAGGCGATCTGGTCGGGCGAATGTGACATCTCGCTGGGCAACACCTACTATATGGGCCAGATGCTTGCGGACGAAGAACAAAAGCAGTGGGCCGACGCGGTCAACGTGCTTTTCCCCACCTTCGAGGGCGGCGGCACGCATGAGAACATCTCGGGCGTGGCCATGACCAAGGCGGCGCCCAACCGCGACAACGCTTTGAAAATGATGGAATTCCTGACCACGCCCGAAGCGCAGGAAATCTATGCCCACGCCAATTACGAATACCCCATCGCGCCGGGTTCAGAGGCGGATGAACTGGTGCAGGGCTGGGGCAGCTTCGAAGCGGATTCGGTGAACCTCATGGATCTGGCCGGGCACCGCGCCGAGGCGCTGCGGCTGATCGAGGAAGTCGATTTCGACGGCTGAATCAAAAGGGCCGCCCGCGCCATCGCGCAGGGCGGCCCCTTCTGTATTTCGCGCCGAACCGCGACGCGCTGTTACAGCGTCTGGAACTGGGCCCGATCCTTGGCCGACCAGCGCACCTTGAGCACGGTTGCGTCGTCATCCTGCCGTTCGTCCAGCACAAGCCCCTTGTCGAACAGCCACGCCCTGCGCCGCCCATCATCGAAGCTAAGCCGCAGCTCTTCTTCGGTGCTGTCGCCCTGAAGCCGGTCGGTGACCGCGCGCAGCAGGATGTCCAGCCCCTCGCCCGTGAGGGCCGAGGCGGCAAAGATCCCCTCGTCGCGGCTTGCCCGCGCCTGCATGGCGTCGTGGCTTTCCGGATCCAGCCGGTCGGTCTTGTTCCAGACTTCAAGCAGCGGCACGTCTTCATCCACCCCAAGCGAGGACAGGATCTGATCGACGTCCCGCGCCTGTTCGGCGGTGTTGGGATGCGAAATGTCGCGCACGTGCAGGATGATGTCGGCCGCGATCACTTCTTCCAGCGTGGCGCGGAAAGCGGCCACCAGTTCGGTCGGCAGATCCGAGATGAACCCCACCGTGTCCGACAGGATCACGTCGATGCCCGTGGGCAGGCGCACCGCCCGCATCGTCGGGTCCAGCGTGGCGAACAGCATGTCCTTGGCCATCACCTCGGCGCCCGTCAAACGGTTGAAAAGCGTCGATTTTCCGGCGTTGGTATAGCCCACAAGCGCGACGATCGGATAGGGCACCTTGGCGCGCGCCTTGCGGTGCAGCTCGCGGGTTTTGACCACGCGATCCAGCTGGCGGCGCAGGCGCACGAGCTGTTCGTCGATGGCGCGGCGGTCAGCCTCGATCTGGGTTTCACCGGGGCCGCCGACAAAGCCAAGCCCGCCACGCTGGCGTTCAAGGTGGGTCCAGGCCCGCACGAGGCGCGTGCGCTGATAGCTCAGCGCGGCCATTTCCACCTGCAGGACGCCCTCGCGCGTGGCGGCGCGGTCGGAAAAGATTTCCAGGATCAGCCCGGTGCGGTCCAGAAGCTTGACCTTCCACGCCTTTTCCAGGTTGCGCTGCTGCACCGGGGTGACGGGGCCGTCGACAAGCACCAGCTCGATCTCGGCCGCCTCGATCTGGGCGCGCAGTTCGTCGATCTTGCCGGATCCGAAGAGGGTTCCGGGGTGCGGGTCGCGCAGCGGCACGACAGTGGCCCCCGCGACCTCGAGGTCGGGGAGCGCGGCGGCAAGTGCGACCGCCTCTTCCAGCGCCATGTCGGCATCGCGGCGATCACGGTCGAAGCGGATGTCGGGGTGCAAGACCCAGGCGCGGGTCACATGCGTTGCGTGTTCTTTCAATCGGTGCCGTCGCCATCGTAAAGGTTGATCGGCTGCGACGGCATGATGGTCGAAATCGCATGCTTGTAGACAAGCTGCGACTGACCGTCACGGCGCAGAAGCACGCAGAAATTGTCGAACCAGGTGATAACCCCCTGCAACTTGACACCGTTGATCAGAAAAACAGTCACCGGAACCTTTGTCTTGCGGACGTGGTTCAGAAATGCGTCCTGCAGGTTTTGTCTGTCCGAAGCCATTGAAATTGCCTTTTTGTTGCCCCTTGTCGCGGGGCTTCCATCCCTCTTCCGGGCGAGTATGTCGTGTGCATCGCGGAACTTCCAGTGCAAAAAAGAACACTGTCCGCGGTGCGGTGCGCCCGTGCACGCCGGGGCGCATCGGCGCGGGCGGCGCCGGTCAGTCGCGCCAGATGTCGGGCGTCAGCAGAACGATGATGGCCATCAGTTCAAGGCGCCCCAGCACCATCGCCCCGGCCAGCACCATCTTGGCCCAGGGGTTCAACTGCACAAGGTTCACCGGCATTTCGGCGGCAAACGGAATAAGCGGGCCGCAATTGGTCAGCCCCGCGATGGTCAGCACCATGGCGTTTTCGAAATCGATGTGGAACAGCGAGAAGATCAGCGAAAACGCGGCGATCGACATGGCGAACAGCATGAAGAACACCCAGGCGATAAACGCCCCCTGCCGGCGCATCCGCCGTGCAAGCGCCCCGTTGCGCCCGATGGAATGCGGGTGCACCAGCCGTTCCAGTTCGCGCTTGCCGGCCAGGTACAGCGCGTAGATTCGCAGCAGCTTGACGCCGCCCGCGGTGGTGGCAACGCCGCCCCCCACGATGGCCAGCCCCATCAGGATCAGCCCCGGCGTGGGCAGCCCCGACCAGCCCTGCGCCGCCGTCCAGTGCTGGCTGACGAAGCCGGTGGTCGACAGGAAGGACAGCGCCGTGAACACGCCGCCCCACAGCGCGCCCAGCCCCTGAAGCCAGTTCTGTTCGGCCCCGATGTCGAAGGCGGCGATCCAGTGGCGCATGAACAGCAACAACGGCACCAGTACGGCCACGGCAAGGCCCATGCGGAATTCGGGATCGTCCTTCAGCCCCGGGCGGAAGGCGGCGCCGGTATCGCTGGAAAAGGTCAGGCGCGACAGGGCGAAGAACAGGAAGCAGAACAGGATCATCTCGCCGCCCAGCCCCGACGCCGCGCCCGTCGGCCCCCCCACGGGCGAGATCCCCGACGTGGCCATGGTCGACATCGCGTGGCTGACCGCCACCAGGGGCCTGTCGCCCGCCACCATCAGCATCACCCACAGCGCCAGCGTCAGCCCCGCGTAGATCGGCACCAGATGCGCCGCCGAAAGCATCATCCGCAGCGCCGGGTCGGACATGTCGCGCCGCGCCGTGCCCGCATCAACGCTTTGCCCCGGCTCGCCGCGGGCGGTGATCTCGAACCCGCCAAGGGTCAGCGGCGCCAGGATCGCGGCGCCGGCACCCAGCATGAGCAAGCCTCCCATCCCGCCGATCTGCGCGCGCCACCGATGTGCCCAGGACGACCGCCGCGCCGGTTCGAACAGCGTGGCGCCGGTGGTGGTAAAGCTGGACACCATTTCGAAGAAGGCGTTCAAAAAGGTCGTGGTGCGCACCGCCTCGTGAAAGGGCACCGCAAAGATTGCCGGCAGCAGCACGAAGGCCAGCATCAGCGCCGACAGCTGGCGCGAAGCGGTGCGGTGATGCGTGCGCGTCGCCATGGCGATGGCGATCAGCGTGGTGACGACCATTCCCACGATGCCCGCGTAGAAAAAGGCGCGCGCATCGTGATATTCCTGTTCCGCAAGCGCCACCGCCGCGGGCAGGATCATCGACGCGCTCGAGATCCCGGTCAGCAACAGCAGCAGCGGCAGGCGGGCAAGCGTTTCCATGGCTCAGAAGAAGTCGATCGAGACCTGGAGCAGCTTTTCCACCTGCGCCACGTCCTTGGTCAGCGAAAAGATCACCACGCGGTCGCCATCCTCGATGCGCAGATCGCCGGTGATCTTGACCACCTTGTCATCCTTGCAGACCGCGCCCACCAGCACGCCTTCGGGAAAATCGATTTCACGGATGACCTTGCCGGCCAGAGAGGATGTCGACAGCACCTCGGCCTCGAT
>CAXICP010000251.1:0-5401 GCA_964022595.1 uncultured Salipiger sp. | reverse complement strand
GCGGGTTCGCCTCGACGTAGTTGTCCGGGTGGCCAAGGTAGTTGGGCATGAAGCCCACGATCGCCCAGAACACCGCAAGGATCACCGCCAGCGCGAACACGTCCTTGATGACGTAATAGGGCCAGAAGGGAACGGTGTCGCTGGCCGCCTCGGCCTTGGATCCGCGCCGCACCTCGACGCCGGTGGGGTTGTTGTTGCCGGTGGTGTGGAAGGCCCAGATGTGCACCGCGACCAGCGCCGCGATGACGAAGGGCAGCAGGTAATGCAGCGAGAAGAAGCGGTTGAGCGTCGCGTTGTCGACCGCCGGTCCGCCCAGAAGCCAGGTCTGGATCGGCTCGCCGATCCACGGGATCGCGCCGAACAGGCCGGTGATCACCGTTGCGCCCCAGAACGACATCTGGCCCCAGGGCAGGACGTAGCCCATGAACGCGGTGCCCATCATCGCAAGGTAGATCAGCATGCCGATGATCCACGTCACCTCGCGCGGGGACTTGTAGGACCCGTAGTAGAGGCCGCGGAAGATGTGCATGTAGACCGCGACGAAGAACAGCGATGCGCCGTTCGCGTGCAGGTAACGCAGCATGTAGCCGCCGTTCACGTTGCGCATGATGTGTTCGACCGACGCGAAGGCCTGGTCAACATGCGGCGTGTAATGCATCACCAGAACGATGCCGGTGATCATCTGCAACGCCAGGCAGAAGGTAAGGATGATGCCCCAGATCCACATCCAGTTCAGGTTCTTGGGCGTGGGGATCATGATGGTGTCGACAAGAAGACCGACGATCGGCAGGCGCTTGTGCAGCCAGCGTTCGCCGCTAGTCTTCGGCTCGTAGTGGTCGTGCGGAATACCGGACATATGCGCCTCCCTTATCCCAGCAGTATCGTTGTGTCTTCGACGAACTCTGCCGCGGGCACGGGCAGGTTCTGGGGCGCCGGTCCCTTGCGGATGCGGCCTGCCGTATCGTAGTGCGACCCGTGGCACGGGCAGAACCAGCCGCCGACGCCGCCGGCGGTGTATTCGCCCGCGTTGCCCAGCGGAACGCAGCCCAGATGCGTGCACACGCCCATCATCACCAGCCATTCGCCGGTTTCATCCAGCGAACGGTTGGCATCGGTGGCATCCGCGCCGTCGTCAAGGTTGGCGTTGCGGGCCTGCGCATCCACAAGCTCGCTCATCTCGACGCCGCGCGCTTCTTCGATTTCGGCTTCGGTGCGGCGGCGGATGAACACCGGCTTGCCGTCAGTTGCGTTCCCGTCTCGACACCGGAGACGTCGACCCGGATCGTGCTCAGCGCCCTCACGTCCGCCGAGGGGTTCATCTGGTTGACCAGAGGCCAGACAGCTGCGCCGGTCGCGACCACGCCGGCGCCGGCGGTGGCGTAGTAAAGGAAGTCTCTACGAGTGCCTTCGTGATCTTCTGCTTGCGTCACGGGGTAATCTCCATTCCTCAGTTCCGGCAGCTGGCCGGAATCCCTATGGGTGCCGTGTCCCTCAACGGCTTTCCGTCAGCGTGTTTAGCGGTCTGTCATGTGTCCGTAAAGCAATCATGAAGTCGTGATCGGCATTCGTGCGTTTGTGTCGCAATTGAACCGCCCGGTTCGACGCCCTATATGCTCGGCAAAGCCCCCAGAGACCCCGGAGCGAGCCCATGAAAACCCTTATTCTCAGCGCGACCGTGTCCATGGCCGCCCTTGCCGCGACGCAGGCCGCGGCGCAGGATTTCGAACTGTCGCTCTACAGCGGCTGGCAGACGTCGCCGCACAGCCGGGTCAGCGGCGATTATCCGGGCGGCGGCGATTACGACGAGCTGATCGGCTGGGATGGCAAGAGCTTTGAAATGCCGCCCTATTACGGTCTGCGCGGCACCTGGTGGACATCGGAAACCTTTGGCTGGGGCGTGGAATTCACCCATGCCAAGGTCTACGCTCCCGAGGACGAGCGCGAGGATATCGGGTTCGACCGGATGGAATTCACCGACGGGCTTAACCTGGTGACGGTGAACGCGATGAAGCGCTGGCCGCAGCAGTGGGGCGCGGCGACGCCCTACGTGGGCGGGGGTCTTGGCATCGCGGTGCCGCATGTGGATGTGGAAACGACCAGCGGCGAAAAGACCTTTGGCTACCAGTACACCGGCCCGGCGATGCGCCTCATGGCGGGGGTGAGCTATCCGATCAACGAACGCTTTTCGGCCTTCGGCGAATACCAGTTCACCTATTCCAGCAACGAGGCCGATCTTGACGGCGGCGGGTCGCTGAACACCGACATCAAGACCAATGCGCTGAACGTCGGTGTTTCGATGCGCTTCTGACGCGCGCGAAATCGACATTCTGAAACGCCCCTGCGATCTGTCGCGGGGGCGTTTTGCCATCAGGGGGACGGATCAGGCGTCGCCGCCCTTGTTGCCCCCGATGCGGCGCTTGCTGCGCGGCAGCATCACGATCACCGCCGCGATATAGGCCACGCACAGGATCACCAGCGTGATCCACGCATAGGTCACCGCCGCAGCCCCCGCCAGCGCCACCGCGACCAGGAAGAACTTGGCGTTCTTGCGCGGAATGCGGGTGGTCTTGAACGACCACGTGGGAAAGCGCGAGATCATCGACAGCCCGACCAGGACAATCCACGCCGACAGCACCAGGTCCGGCAGCAGCGGCCCGGTGCCCAGCCCGAAGGACAGGAACATGGGCAACATCACCAGCAGCGCGCCCGCAGGCGACGGCACCCCGGTGAAATAGGCGTTGTCGTGTTCCTTGTCTTCGGACTTGCGCTGGACGTTGAACCGGGCAAGCCGCACGCAGGCGCAGACCGCAAAGGCCAGCACCGCGAGCCAGCCGAAATTGCGGCTGTCCTCAAGCGCCCAGGTGTACAAGAGCATCCCCGGAGCGACGCCGAAGTTGAAGAAATCCGCAAGGCTGTCCAGTTCGGCGCCCATGCCGGATTCGGATTTCAGCGCACGCGCAAGGCGCCCGTCCATCCCGTCAAGCACCGCCGCCAGCAGGATAAGCTGCACGGCGATCTCGTACCTGCCTTGCAGGCCGAAGCGCACCGCCGTCATGCCGGCGCAGATCGCGATCACCGTCAGCATGTTGGGCAGCAGCTGGATCAGCGTCAGCTTTTCCGCGCCGCGGTTGGGATCAGTCATGGGGTGATCCAAGGGTCAGGTCGGCCAGCACGGTTTCGCCGGCCACCATGGTCTGCCCGATCGACACCAGCGGCGCCACGCCTTCGGGCAGGTAGACATCCAGCCGCGAGCCGAAGCGGATCAGCCCGAAGCGTTCGCCCCGGTGCAGCCAGTCGCCATCGCTTTTCCACCACATGATGCGGCGGGCGACCAGCCCGGCGATCTGCACCACGGCGATCTCGCGCCCGTCCTGCAACCGCACGCGCAGGGCGTTGCGTTCGTTGTCCTCGGACGCCTTGTCCAGCGAGGCGTTCAGGAACTTGCCCGGGCGATAGGACATCTTGACCAGCTCGCCTTCGACCGGCGAGCGGTTCACGTGGCAGTTGAACACCGACATGAACACCGACACGCGGGTCAGCGGCGTTGCGGGCATGCCCAGTTCGGCCGGGGGCACGGCCTTTTCGATCAGCGACACCATGCCATCGGCGGGGCTGACCACAAGGCCGGGGCGGGCAGGGACCACCCGTTCGGGGTCGCGGAAGAAATAATAGCACCAGACGGTCAGCAGCACGCCGATCCAGCCGAGCGGTTCCCAGATCAGGAACAGCACAAGCGTGATCAGCGCGAAGATCGCAACGAATTTGCGCCCCTCGGGGTGCATGGGCTTGATGAAAGTGTCGCGCATCCGCATGGGGGGACTCCTTGGGCAGGGCTAGGGGCCGCAGATAGGCGGCGCGGCGGTGCGTTGCAAGCTGCGTCGCCTAAAGGGGGGACGTGGCGGCCATCGATGCGCGGGCGGCGAACCCGTCATACCATGTAGCAAGCGAATCGTGCCCGGTGCGCCATTTGCGCGCATCGTGGCGGAAATCCAGGTAGCCCAGCGCGCAGCCGATGGCGATCTGGCCCATGTCAAGCTTGCCCGAAAGGTGGCTCATCCAGCGCGTTTCCAGCGCATCGAGCGAACGCGCGATCTTGAGCCATTGCCCCTCGATCCAGTCCAGCGACACCTGTTCAAGCGCGCGAAACCGTTCCTCGTAGACGATCAGCACGGCGGCTTCCATCATGCCGTCGGCGGTTGCCTCAAGCGTAAGCGTGTCGAACAGCCGCCGGTCGGGATACAGCCCGGCCTGCGCGCGCTGGTCGAGAAACCGGCAGATGACGCGGCTGTCGTACAGCGTGGGGGCGTCGTTGCGGATCAGCGCGGGGATCTTGCCGACCGGGTTGGCCGCCGCGACGGCGGAATCGGGCGCCAGGGGCGTGTTGGTCACGTCCAGCATTTCCACATCGTCCAGCTGGCCGGTTTCATGCAGGGTCACCAGGACCTTGCGCACGAAGGGCGAGGCGGCGGATTTCAGCAGTTTCATGTCGCTGTTCCTTTGTCCATTGCCCGGAAGGTAGGCGCGCCCGCCAGCCCGAGCAAACCCTTTTGCAAAAGATTTCCCCCGCCCGCGCGCGCCCCGAAAGGCGCGGGGCGGTCAGCCCGCCTTGGGGTGCGTCGCCTCGTAGACCTTCATCAGGTGAACCTGGTCGACCGCGGTATAGGCCTGCGTGGTGGACAGCGACGCATGGCCCAGCAATTCCTGGATTTCGCGCAGATCGCCGCCGGCGGTCAGCAGGTGGGTGGCAAAGCTGTGGCGCATGGCGTGCGGGGTCGCGGTGGCGGGCAGGCCAAGCTGCATGCGGGTCTTTTCCGTCACCTTCTGCACAAGGCGCGGGTTCAGCGCCCCGCCGCGCGCGCCCCGGAACAGCGGCGCATCGGGCGCGATTCCCCAGGGGCACAGGGCCAGGTAGGCGGCCACCGCCTTGCGCGCCACCGGCAGCACCGGCACGATGCGTTCCTTGCCGCCCTTGCCGATGATGCGCAGCGTCTCGCCCATGGGCCAGTCCGCGCCGGTCAGCCCCAGCGCCTCGGATATGCGCAGCCCGCAGCCGTACAAAAGCGTCACCACCGCCGCGTCGCGCGCCCCCACCCAGGTGGTCTGCGATTGCAGTGCCACGGTGTCGATCATCGCGCGCGCCGATGCCTCGTCCAGCGGGCGGGGCAGCTTTTTCTGGAACTTGGGCGCGCGGGCCAGCAGCACGGCCGTGGGTTCGAACCCCTCGCGTTCGGACAGCCAGCGGTAAAAGGTCTTGACCGCCGACAGCTTGCGCGCGGCGGATCGCGCCCCGATGCCCTGCGCGCGCAGATGCGCCATGAAGGCGCGCATGTCCGGCGTGCCGACCCGTGCCAGCGGCGCCAGCCCCTGCGGTTCGGCGTGATGCGCCGTCAGGAACGCGATG
>CAXICP010000250.1:0-5430 GCA_964022595.1 uncultured Salipiger sp. | reverse complement strand
CAGGCCCCGCACGCGATCCGCACCATCGTCACCCTCAGCTCGGGCATTGCGGAACACAACATCCGCGTGATCTCTCCGGATATCGGGGGGGGCTTTGGCAACAAGGTGGGGGCCTATTCGGGCTATGTCTGTTCGGTCGTGGCATCCATCGTCACCGGCGTTCCGGTGAAATGGGTCGAAGACCGGATGGAAAACCTCATGACCACGGCCTTTGCCCGCGACTACTGGATGAAGGGCCGCATCAGCGCCACGCCCGAGGGCAGGATCACCGGCCTGTGGTGCGAGGTGACAGCCGACCACGGCGGCTTTGACGCCTGCGCCGATCCGACCAAGTTTCCCGCCGGGTTCATGAACATCTGCACCGGATCGTATGACATCCCCACGGCCTATCTTGCGGTCGAGGGCGTCTATACCAACAAGGCGCCGGGCGGGGTCAGCTACCGCTGTTCGTTCCGCGTGACCGAGGCGGTCTATTTCATCGAACGGATGATCGAGGTTCTGGCCATCGAGCTGAACATGGATGCGGCCGAACTGCGCCGCATCAACTTCATCAAGAAGGATCAATTCCCCTACCAGTCGGCGCTTGGCTGGGAATACGACAGCGGCGACTATCACACCGCATGGGACAAGGCGCTAAAGGCCGTGGACTATGACGGGCTGCGCGCCGAACAGGCGCAGCGGGTCGCGGATTTCAAGGCCGGCAAGACCCGCAAGCTGATGGGCGTGGGCCTTAGCTTCTTTACCGAAATCGTCGGCGCAGGGCCGGTCAAGAACTGCGACATCCTTGGCCTTGGCATGTTCGACAGCTGCGAAATCCGCATCCACCCCACCGGCTCGGCCATCGCCCGGCTGGGCACGATCAGCCAGGGCCAGGGCCACGCCACGACCTTTGCCCAGATCCTTGCGACGGAAATCGGCCTGCCCGCCGACAGCATCACCATCGAAGAGGGCGACACCGACACGGCGCCCTACGGGCTTGGCACCTACGGGTCGCGCTCGACCCCGGTGGCGGGGGCGGCCACGGCCATGGCGGGGCGCAAGATCCGCGCCAAGGCCCAGATGATCGCGGCCTACCTGCTGGAAGTCCACGACGACGACGTGGAATTCGACGTCGACCGTTTTGCGATCAAGGGCGCGCCGGAAAAGTTCAAGACGATGAAGGAAATCGCCTTTGCCGCCTACAACCAGGCCATTCCCGGGATCGAACCGGGGCTGGAAGCGGTCAGCTACTACGACCCGCCCAACATGACCTACCCCTTCGGGGCCTATGTCTGCGTCATGGACATCGACGTGGACACCGGGGTGACCGACATCCGCCGCTTTTACGCGCTGGACGATTGCGGCACCCGCATCAACCCGATGATCATCGAAGGACAGGTGCATGGCGGCCTGACCGACGCGCTTGCCGTCGCTCTGGGGCAGGAAATCGCCTATGATGACATGGGCAACGTCAAGACCGGCACCTTGATGGATTTCTTCCTGCCGACGGCCTTCGAGGTGCCCAACTACGAGACGGATTTCACCGTCACGCCCAGCCCGCACCATCCCATCGGGGCCAAGGGCGTGGGCGAAAGCCCGCATGTGGGCGGCGTGCCGTGCTTTTCCAACGCGGTGAACGATGCCTTCCGCGCCTTCGGCCTGCGGCACACGCACATGCCCCATGACCACTGGCGGATCTGGAAAACCGCCAACCGGCTTGGCCTGCACGACTGAGGCAACCGGGGCGGGTTCATTCCCGCCCCACCCCGCCTTGCGATCCCGCCCCACGGAGAGCCGAACATGACCTGGACCGACCTGAAATTCGCCCTGGCGGGGCAAGATTATGTTGCCTCGGATGACCTTGCCGTCGCGCTGCACCTGTCCTTGCAGCTTGGGCGTCCTCTGCTGCTGGAAGGTGCCGCCGGCGTGGGCAAGACCGAGGTGGCGCGCGTGCTTGCCGCCGCCAAGGATACGCGGCTGATCCGCCTGCAATGCTACGAGGGGCTGGACGCCGCGCAGGCGATCTATGAATGGAATTATCAGCGCCAGCTTCTTGCGATCCGCGCCGCGTCCGAAAGCGGCGAGACCGGCAAGCAGGTCGAAGACCGCATCTTTTCGCGGGGCTACCTGCTGGAACGCCCGCTGCTGCAGGCCATCACGCAGGATGTGCCCCCGGTTCTGCTGATCGACGAGATCGACCGCGCCGACGAGGAATTCGAAGCCTTCCTGCTGGAAATGCTCGCCGATTACCAGATCACCGTGCCCGAACTGGGCACCATCACGGCCACGAGTCGGCCCATGGTGGTGCTGACATCGAACGGAACGCGCGATCTGTCGGACGCGCTGCGCCGGCGGTGCCTGTTCACCTATGTGGATTACCCGGACCGCGACACGGAACTGGCGATCCTCACCGCCCGCTGCGCCGGGATCGAGGCGCGGCTTGCCGATCAGATCATCGGCTTCGTGCAAAAGCTGCGCGAGGAAGACCTGGAAAAGCTGCCCGGCGTGGCCGAAATGCTGGATTTCGCCGCCGCCCTGATGGGCCTTGGCATCGCCGATCTGACCGCCGATCCCGCCGTGCTGCAGGCCACGCTGACCACCTTGCTGAAAACCCAAGCCGACCGCGCCGCCATTCCGACCGAGGTGGCGCAGCGCATCGCGGGCAAGGCCGCATGAGCCGCGTCACCCGCTTCGCCGCCCGCGACCCGGGCGCCACCGCCCGCATGGCGGGCTTTGTCGCGCATCTGCGCCACAATGGCCTGCGGCTTGGCACGCAGGAAACGCAGACGGCACTGGCCGCGCTGACCCATGTGGATGCGACCCGCCCGATGCTGGCCCGCGCCGCGCTTCGGGCGGTCTGCACCGGCACAAGGGACGAGGCGGCGCGCTTTGATGCGCTGTTCGACGCCTATTGGATGGACATGGGGCGCGTGCGCCAAAAGGTCGTGCCCTCGGCCAGCGCGCAGCGCAGCGACGGCTCCGTGAAATCGTCGCGCGACGCCGCGGGCGAGGACAGCGCAAGCACGGGGCAGGCCACCGCGCCCGACGGCGGCGAAGGCGACGGGGCGCGCGACGGCACCGGCAAGCTGATCGCGACCGAAATGCGCAACCTGTCCCGGCGCGATCTGCGCGACCTTGTCCGCCCCGAAGAGATCGCCGAAGCCGAAGCGATTGCCCGCCGCCTGGGCCTTGCCCTGCGCGATCGCCGGTCGCGCCGCCGGATCGCCGCGCGCAGGGGCGATCGTCTGCATTTCCGCAAGACCATCCGGCGCAGCCTGTCGACCGGGGGCGAACCGCTGCGGCTTTATCGCAAGATCCGCCCGGACCGCAGCCGCAGGATCGTGGCGCTGTGCGATGTGTCCGGATCGATGGGGATCTATTCGCAGGTGTTCCTTGCCTTCCTTGCCGGGCTGATGCGCGGCGATGCCACGGCGGATGCCTACCTGTTTCACACCCGCCTTGTGCGCATCACCGAAGCCTTGCGCGACAGGGACGCGATGCGCGCCATTGGCCGCATGTCGCTGATGGCCGATGGCTTTGGCGGCGGATCGAAGATCGGCGAAAGCCTTGGGCTGTTCGCCGAAACCTACGCGCGCCGCTTTGTCAACGGGCGCTCGGTCGTGATCATCCTGTCCGATGGCTACGATACCGCCCCGCCCGTCCACCTGGATCGCGCGCTAAGCCGGCTGCGCAAGCGCGGCTGCCGGATCATCTGGCTGAACCCCTTGAAAGGCTGGAAGGATTACCAGCCCGTCGCGGCGGGCATGGCCGCCGCCCTGCCCCACCTGGACCTGTTCGAACCCGCAAACACCCTTGCCGATCTGGCGGCGCTTGAGCCGGAGCTGACACGCCTATGACCCCCGCCGAGTTTCTTTCATCCGAATTCGCCGACGTGGCGCAGACCCTGCGCTCGCGCCACGAAGCCTTTGCCTTTGCCACCATCGTGCGCACCGCCGGAACCACGGCGGCCAAGCCCGGCGCCAAGGCGATCGTCGATGCGCAGGGCACCATTTTGCGCGGCTTCCTTGGCGGGGGCTGCACCCGCGGCGCGGTCAAGCGCGAGGTGCTCGAGGCGCTCAGGACCGGCGCGCCCCGACTGATCTCGGTCGCGCCCGAAGACGACCTGACCCAGCGCGGCGTGGCGCCCGGCATGCAGGTCGATGGCGTGACCTATGCCCGCAACGGCTGCCCGTCGCGCGGAACCGTCGACATCTTCATCGAACCCTGCCTGCCCATGCCCGAACTGGTCATCGCGGGAACCTCGCCCGTGGCCGAGGCGCTGGCCACGCTTGCCCCGCCCTTTCACTGGTCGGTGTCGCGCGACATCGCCCCGTTCCAGCACGCGGCGGGGCTGCGCGCCATCGTCGTGGCAACGCAGGGCCAGGGCGATCTGGATGCGCTAAGCGCCGCGCTGGCCGCCGGGGCGGATCACGTCGCCTTCGTGGGCAGCCGCAAGAAATACGCGGCCCTGTCGGCAAGGCTGGCGCAGGCGGGCATCGCCGCGCATCTGATAGATGCCGTTTCCGCCCCGGCCGGGCTGAACATCGGCGCCGTCACCCCCGAAGAGATCGCCCTGTCGATCCTTGCCGAACTGACCCAGCTGCGCCGCCAGCCGGTGACCCGGGGCGATTATGCCGCGCCCTGATCTGCCGCAGGATCCGGGCGATGCGCCGGCGCAGGACCGGCCCGCCACCAGCCCCGCAGAGCCGCTTCTAAGCCGCCTGCGCAAACGTCTTTCGCTAACACCCGCCCAGGCCGAGATCTTGGCGAAGGTGAAATTCCCCTGCTGTTGAACAAAGGAAAACCCATGGAACTGGCAGACGAAATCAGGATCGCCGCCCCCAAGCACGTGGTCTACGCGGCCCTTCAGGACCCGGAAATCCTGAAGCAATGCATCCCGGGCTGCGAAGAACTGGTTCGCAAATCCGAAAACGAACTGGAAGCCAAGGTCGTGCTCAAGGTCGGTCCGGTGAAGGCCAGGTTCAGCGGCGACGTGACGCTGGACACCGCCGGTGCGCCGGATGCGTTTTCCCTGACCGGACAGGGCAACGGCGGGGCCGCGGGCCACGCCAAAGGCGGCGCCGACGTGACCCTGACCGAAGACGGGGGCGAAACGATCCTGCGCTATGACGCAGGGGCCGACATCGGGGGCAAGCTTGCCCAGCTTGGCAGCCGCCTGATCCAGAGCACGGCAAAAAAGCTGGCGGCAAAGTTCTTTACGTCCTTTGCCGAAGTGGTCGAAGAAGACCGGGTCGCCTGACACGGCGGCGGGCGGGCGGCCTGCGCAAGGGCCGTGCCCGTCCTTGCGGGGTGGCCTGCGCCGCCGGCCGGCCACCCCCCTTGTTTCAGAAATCCGGCGCCACCAGATGCCCGTCGCCGATGTCGCGCAGCTGCAGGCGTTGGGGTTCCTGCCCGATGGGCCAGATCGGCGACGGCCTCGATGTCGTCGTT
>CAXICP010000249.1:0-5431 GCA_964022595.1 uncultured Salipiger sp. | reverse complement strand
GCAGCAACGGCCCCTCAAGATGCATTTGCGTCTCGATCAGGGTGGTCATGTCGTCGGTGCTTGGGTCCGAGTGGCGCATCCAGGCTTCTCCTCCCTTGAAGTTGCCTGAATGTGACAGAGGAACGATAGGTAATTCAATATCGCTGTTCCGTCAGACGATAGGGAATGCCTATCGTGACGGCAGCGCCGACAGCCCCTCGGCAGCGGAAAGGATCGCTTGCAGCACAGGGGTATAGGGTTCCTGATGCGGGGCGATCAGCCCGACCTCGGGGGCGCCGCCCTGTTCGGGCAGCGGTACCATGGCCAGCGGCTTGCCGTCGGTCAGGAAACCGGCCAGATCGCCGGGCAGGATGGTCACCCAATCGCCGTGCAGCACGTTGGCCACCAGCACCACCGTGGAATTCGATTCGATCAGCGCGGCGGGGCCGATGCCGGCCTCGGTGAAGTGGCGGTCGATGATGCGCCGGTTCTGCATGTCCGGGGTCAGCAGGCACAGCCGCGCGTCGCCCAGCGAATTCCACCCCACGGCGCCGCCCTGCGCGAAGGCGTGATCGGGCCGGCAGACCAGCGTGTAGCTTTCGCGGTACAGCGGGCGGGTGGCGACGCGGCCCAGCGGTTCCTGATCCAGGTAGGTGATCCCCGCGTCGATTTCCAGATCGTCCAGCATCGACAGGATCTCGGCCGAGGCGCGCGACAGAATCGTGAAGCTGACGTTGGGGTGCTTTTCCGCAAAGCCGGTGACCAGCCGCGACGCCCATGTCAGCGCGGTGGGGATCACCGCTAGGCGAAGGTGGCCGGCAAGCCCTTCGCGTGATGCGCGCATTTCCTCGCGCAGGCGCCGGGTGTCGCCGACGATCTGCCGGGCGCGGATCAGCGCGCGCTGACCTTCGGGTGTCAGGCCCCCGAAGCGCGAGCCGCGGATCACCAGCTTGACGCCCAGCTGTTCTTCAAGCTGGCGAATGCCGGTCGACAGCGTCGGCTGCGTGACGCCCAGCGTTTCGGCCGCGCGGCCAAAGTGCTGTTCGCGGGCAAGGGCGATCAGCATTTCCAGCTTGGCGATCATGTCAGGCTATCGATTTTTGTCATATCGATAGGTAAAGCGGATTGATGCGGCCCCGGCAAGCCATGGGGCGACAAAGGGGCGCTGCCCAGATGCCACCGCGACGATGTTTCCGCTCTCGGATTGTTGAATAATGCTGCGGAGCGCTTACTCTTTTGGCTGACTGATCGCGAAAGCGTCCGCCATGAGGCCCCCAGAAGGCCCGGACGGAAATAAGAGGGTTACAGGGATGGTATCATTCAGCGGACTTCTGCCCGTCATGGTTCTGCTGCCGTTTATCGGGGCATTGATGCCGGGGCTGATGATCCGCGCGGGCCGCAACGCCTGTGCGACCTTCACCGCCATTCCCACGATCCTGGCGCTTGTGTTCCTGGGCTCGATGGCGCCCGACGTGTGGAACGGCGGAACGGTGATGTTCCGGTTCGACTGGCTGCCCGGCCTTGGGCTGGGCTGGAATTTCATGCTGGACGGGCTGGGGCTGCTGTTCGCGGGGATGATCCTTGGCGTGGGGCTGCTTGTCATCCTTTATGCCCGCTTCTACCTGTCGCCCGACGATCCGATGGGCCAGTTCTTCACGTTTCTTCTGCTGTTCCAGGGCGCGATGCTGGGCATCGTGGTGTCCGACAACATCCTGTTGCTGCTGGTGTTCTGGGAATTGACCTCGCTGTCGTCGTTCCTGCTGATCGGTTACTGGAAGCACCTGCCCGAGGGGCGTCAGGGCGCGCGCATGGCGCTGACCGTGACCGGCGGCGGAGGCCTTGCGATGATCGCGGGGATGCTGATGCTGGGGCAGATCGCGGGCAGCTACGATCTGTCGGTGATCCTGCAGCACGGGGACGAGATCCGCGCCTCGGACATGTATCTGCCCGCGCTGATCCTGATCCTGATCGGGGCCTTCACCAAATCGGCGCAGTTCCCGTTCCATTTCTGGCTGCCGCACGCCATGGCCGCGCCGACGCCGGTGTCGGCCTATCTGCACAGCGCCACGATGGTGAAGGCGGGCATCTTCCTGATGGCGCGCATGTGGCCCGCGCTGGCCGGCACGCCGGAATGGTTCTGGATCGTGACCACCGTCGGGCTTGTGACCATGGTGCTGGGGGCGGTCATCGCGCTGTTCAAGGATGACCTGAAGGCGCTGCTGGCCTATTCCACGGTCAGCCATCTTGGGCTGCTGACCATGCTCCTGGGCTATGGCACCAAGATGGCGGCGGTGGTGGCGGTGTTCCACATTCTCAATCACCTGACCTTCAAGGCGGCGCTGTTCATGAGCGCGGGCATCGTCGACCATGAAACCCACACCCGTGACATCAAGCGGCTGGGCGGGCTGGCGAAGCTGATGCCGATCACCGCGCTGGTGGCGGTGACGGCGGCGCTGTCGATGGCGGGCATTCCGCCGCTGAACGGCTTCATCTCGAAAGAGATGATGCTGGAAGAGGCCGCGCACACCTACTGGTTCGGCGGCGACTGGCCGATCATCGCGCTGGCCACCTTTGGCGCGCTGATGTCGGTGGCCTACAGCCTGCGGTTCATCGCGCACACCTTCTTTGGCCCGGTGCGCGACGACTACCCGAGCCACCCGCATGACCCGCCCGCGGGGATGCTGATTTCGCCCGGGTTGCTGACCCTGGCGGTTGTGGCGATCGGCCTTGCGCCGGGGCTGCTGGCCGAACCGCTGGTGCGCGTCGCGGCGGCGGCCGTCACCGGCGGAGAGCTTCCGGATTTCCATCTCAAGCTGTGGCACGGCGTGACGCCGGCGCTGTACATGTCCGCCGTCGCGGTGGCGGGCGGCCTGCTTGCGATGCTTGCGCACCGTCCGCTGGACCGCGCCTGGATCGCCGCGCCCCGCCCCGAGGCGAAGGCGATCTTTGATCGGGTGATGGCCGCCGTCGCGCGCGCCTCGCAGGTGGTGACGGACGCGATGCACAACGGGGCGATCTCGCGCTACCTGGGGATCTTCACGCTGGCGACGGTGCTGCTGGGCTGGGCGGCCTGGCAGGGCGGGGGGCTGCCCGCCCCCACCCGCGAAATGCTGCCCGTTCCGCCCCTGGTCGGCGTCGGCTTCGTGCTGCTGCTGGTGGCGACAGCGTCGGTCGTGGCCATGCACCACACCCGGTTCCGCGCGCTGATCCTGGTCAGCGTGGTCGGCTTGATGGTCGCCTTCGGCTTCGTCTACCTGTCCGCGCCGGACCTTGCGATGACGCAGATCACCGTCGACACGGTCACCACGCTTTTGCTGCTGATCGCGCTGCATTTCCTGCCCAAGGAAACCCCCGCCGAAAGCCCCGCCCTGCTGCGGCTGCGCGACGGGGCGATCGCGCTGGCAGCGGGCGCGGGCGTGGCCTTTCTGGCCTACACTTTCCTTGTCCGTGACGTATCCACGATCAGCGACTACCACCTTGCCAACAGCTACATCGGCGGCGGCGGCGACAACGTGGTCAACGTGATCCTGGTCGATTTCCGCGGCTATGACACCTATGGCGAGATCATCGTGCTGGGCATTGCCGGCATCATCATGTTCGCCCTGATGGAAGGCCTGCTGACCGGCTCGTCCTCGCGCAAGCTGCGCAACTGGCATTTCCCCGAGGACGTCTCGCGCGATCGCCACCCGCTGATGATGGTGGTGGTGACGCGGATGATGATGCCCATCGCGGCGCTGGTGGGCGTGTACATCTTCCTGCGCGGGCACAACATGCCGGGGGGCGGGTTCGTCGCCGGGCTGGTGTTCTCGATCGCGCTGCTGATGCAGTACATGGCATCGGGTTTCGGCTGGACCATGGCGCGCAAGACCATCGAATACCACGCGATGATCGGCTTCGGCGTGGTCATCGCGGGGCTGACCGGCATGGGCGCCTGGCTGGCGGGGCAGCCGTTCCTGACCAGCGCCTTCGGCTATTTCCAGGTCTGGCCCTTCGAGAAATTCGAACTGGCCACCGCGTCGCTGTTCGACCTGGGCGTGTTCCTGACGGTGCTGGGCGCGGTGATGCTCATGCTGTATTCGCTGTCGCGACTGGCGCGCTACGCGGGCGAGACGGTAAACGTCGAGCCGATGGATTACGACCCCTCTGCCCGCATCGCGGATGCGCGGGCCGAAGACGAAAAAGGACTGGAGCGCTGACATGGAACTGATCGTTGCCGTTTCCATCGGTGCGCTGACCGCCGCCGGGATTTACCTCATGCTGCGCCTTCGGGTGTTTCCCGTAATCATGGGGCTGACCCTGCTGTCCTATGCGACGAACGTCTTTCTGTTCGCCAGCGGGCGGCTTGCGGTGGGGGCGCCTCCGGTCCTGATGGACGGGGTGGACAGCTATTCCGACCCGCTGCCGCAGGCGCTGGTGCTGACGGCGATCGTGATCTCGTTCGGGATGACGGCGGTGCTGGTGCTGGTGGCGCTGGGCGCCACGGTCGAGGCCGGGTCCGACAAGGTCAACGCGCCCCGCAAGGAGGCCGCGAAGTGAACCACTGGATTCTCGCACCCGTCGTGCTGCCCGCCATGGTGGCGCCGATGCTGGCCTATGTGATGCGCCACGACGTGGTTCTGCAACGGGCGGTGTCCATCGCCAGCGCGGTGCTGCTTGCCGTCATCGCCGCGGGCCTGTTCGCCATCGCCGCGGATGGCACGGTGCATGTCTATCGGCTGGGCGACTGGCCCGCGCCCTTCGGCATCGTGCTGGTGCTTGACCGGCTGGCGGCGATGCTGATCGCGCTGACCTCGGTGCTGGGGGTGATCGTGTTGATCCATGCCTCGGCCACCGGGTGGGACCGCAGGGGGCGGCATTTCCACGCGCTGATGCAGTTCCAGTTGATGGGCATCTGCGGGGCGTTCCTGACGGGGGACGCATTCAACCTGTTCGTGCTGTTCGAAATCCTGCTGATCGCATCCTATGGCCTTGCCATCCACGGCGGCGGCGAGGAACGCCTGAAGGCGGGGCTGCAATACGTCATCATGAACCTTGCCGGTTCGGCGCTTTTCCTGATCGCGCTGGGCACGGTCTATGCCGCGACGGGCACGCTGAACATCGCGGACCTGTCGCAGAAGGTGCGGGAAATCCCGCTGGAGGACGCGGCGCTGGTGCGCGTTGCCGCGATGCTGATGATGGTCGTCTTCGCGGTGAAGGCGGGGCTTTTCTCGATGCAGTTCTGGTTGCCGGGCACCTTTGCGCAATCCCCCGCGCCGGTGGCGGCGCTGTTCGCGATCATGACCAAGGTGGGCGCCTACGCGATCCTGCGCATGCACACGATGGTCTTTGGCCCCGACGCGGACGCCATCGGCACGCTGTCCGGCGATTGGCTGATGCCCGCCGCGATGATCACCGTCGCCATCGGGGCGCTGGGGGTGATGGGCTCGCGGCGGCTGGGCCCGCTGGTGGCCTT
>CAXICP010000248.1:0-5440 GCA_964022595.1 uncultured Salipiger sp. | reverse complement strand
TGCCTGCAACAGCAGAAATTCGGTCACGGTCAGGGACACATCGGCGCCCTTCCCGCTGACCGCGTGGCGCAACGGATCCATGGTGAGCGAGCCGCGTGTCATCAGCTTGGTCTCTTCGGTGTCGCCAACCTCATCTGTGGCGACAGCCTCCTGACGGCGCAGCAATGCACGGATGCGTTCAACCAGAAGCCGTTGAGAAAACGGCTTTTTGACGTAGTCGTCGGCCCCCATCCTCAGGCCAAGCACCTCGTCGATCTCATCATCTTTCGAGGTCAGGAAAATCACCGGCATCTTGGACTTCTGGCGGACACGCTGCAGCAGGTCCATGCCGTCCATGCGCGGCATCTTGATGTCGAACACGGCCATGTCGGGCATCTTCTTTGTGAAGGCGTCGAGCGCGGCCTGGCCATCGTTATAGGTTTCGACCTCAAAGCCCTCTGCTTCCAGAGTCATCGAAACCGAAGTCAGGATATTCCTGTCATCGTCCACAAGGGCGATTCTGGACATTGGAGTGTTTCCTTGTTCTGCTCTACTTGCCTGTATTTTTTCCACAACTATGCGGGATTTTACCATTTACAACAATCCGAAAGTGCGAATCGGGCAAGCGTCGGCCCCGCATTGCAGCGGAAATGTGGTAAGGAATGGCTAAAATGCCTCACCCATCCGGGATTGATTCGCTTCCTGCGCGGTCCTAATGCCGTGGTGGCGCTAACCCCGCGGGATGCTGCCTGATCGTGATGCGGGTGCTAACGCTAAACCTAATTTGGTTGCGCTAACTGCGCGGATGCGTCCTGTTCCTGACGCAAGAACGCGTGCTAGACCAAGCGTCATCGGCGGCGATTGCCCCGGTAGATGGGCAGAGGTTACCGCCTGCCCGTCTTGACAATGACCGCCGCAGAGGAGCGCGGCTACAGGAGCTTGGCAGATGACATTTGGACGGGTGAACCCGCAGTTCCGGCTGGAAGATCAGGGGATCGAAGGTCTGGGCAATGTCTATTACAATCTTATGGAGCCAGCTCTGATCGAAGCTGCTCTCAAGTGCGGTGAGGGCACGCTGGGCAAAGGCGGCGCGTTCTATGTCACCACCGGCAAATTTACCGGCCGCTCGCCGCAGGACAAGCATGTGGTCAAGACGCCGTCGGTGGAAGACAACATCTGGTGGGAAAACAACCGCGCCATGTCGCCCGAAGGCTTCGATGCGCTTCACGCCGACATGCTGGAGCACATGAAGGGCAAGGAGTATTATGTACAGGATCTGACCGGCGGAGCGGATCCCGCGCATTCGATCAAGGTGCGCATGGTGACCGAACTGGCCTGGCACGGGCTGTTCATCCGCCACATGCTGCGCCGTCCGGATCGTGATGCGCTGGATCATTTCATCGCGGATTTCACCGTGATCAACTGCCCCAGCTTCAAGGCTGACCCCGAGCGCCACAATTGCCGCAGCGACACCGTCATCGCGATGAATTTCGACAAGAAGATCATCCTGATCGGCGGCACGGAATATGCGGGCGAAAACAAGAAATCCGTTTTCACCCTGCTGAACTACCTGCTGCCTCTCAAGGGCATCATGGCGATGCATTGCTCGGCCAACCACGCGCCGAACAACCCGGTGGACACGGCCATCTTCTTCGGCCTGTCCGGCACCGGCAAGACCACCCTGTCGGCGGACCCCGAACGCGTTCTGATCGGCGACGATGAACATGGCTGGTCGGACCGGGGCACCTTCAACTTCGAAGGCGGCTGCTATGCCAAGACCATCAGCCTGTCGCCCCAGGCCGAACCGGAAATCTATGCGACCACTTCGAAATTCGGCACCGTGATCGAGAACATGATCTTCGATCCCGAAACCTTCGAGCTGGATTTCGAAGATGACAGCCTGACCGCCAACATGCGCTGCGCCTACCCGCTGGACTATATTTCCAACGCGTCCAGCACCGCGCTTGGGGGCCACCCCAAGAACATCATCATGCTGACCTGCGATGCCTTCGGCGTGCTGCCCCCGATCGCGCGGCTGACCCCGGCGCAGGCGATGTACCACTTCCTGTCGGGCTTCACGTCCAAGGTTGCGGGCACCGAGCGCGGCGTGACCGAACCGCAGCCGACCTTTTCCACCTGCTTCGGCGCGCCTTTCATGCCACTGCGCCCCGAGGTCTACGGCAACCTGCTCAAGGGCAAGATCGCCAAGCACGGCGCCACCTGCTGGCTGGTCAACACCGGCTGGACCGGCGGCGCCTACGGCACCGGCCACCGGATGCCGATCAAGGCCACCCGCGCGCTGCTGCATTCGGCGCTGAACGGGTCGCTGTCGAAGGCCGAATTCCGCAAGGACCCGAATTTCGGCTTCGAGGTTCCGGTGGATGTGGAAGGCGTGCCCGAGCTGCTGCTCGACCCGCGCCGCACCTGGTCCGACAAGGCCGCCTTCGACGCGCAGGCCGGCAAGCTGGTCAAGATGTTCGCGGACAACTTCGAACAGTATGTCCCCTACATCGACGAGGACGTGAAAGCCGCCGCAATCGGCTGACGCCTTCGCTTGCAACGATCCCGCAGCGCCCGCCCCCTGTGGCGGGCGTTTGCCGTTGCGGCAACGGGGCGGGTTTCGCCGGGCGCCGCTTCACGCTATCTGATGCACAGATCCCGCCACCCGGAGCCGCCCGCCATGCGCCGCCTTGCCTGCATCCTGACCAGCGCCCTTGCGCTGTGCGGCGCCGCCACGCCGGGCTGGACCGCGCCTCGGTCCTACGTGCAGGGCCCGGTGGTGCTGATCGATTACGGGGTGATCTGTCAGGTGTTATCCAACGGCAGCCGGCCCGCGCCGGAAACCTTGCTGGGTGAAATCAACTTGATCGACCGCACCCGCGACATGGACGTGACCACCCGCGTGGTGCCCGCACGGGCCGGCATCAGCTTTGGCGTCAAGTTCACCGGTGCGCCCGGCACCGGCGCGCTTCCGGTGACGGTGATCGTCACGCACCCGCCCATGGGCGAGGCGGGCATCGCGCGTGAATCCTGGACCGCGCTGGTGGAAGAAGGCGACAGCGGGCTAAGCCTGTTCACCTTCGAATTCCCCTACGAGATGCTGCCCGGCCCCTGGTCCATGGCGATCGAGGCGGATGGCCGCCGCCTGATGGAACAGCATTTCCAGGTGGTGCCCGAACTGGCGGCGCCCGGCGTGCTGTCGGTCTGCGACCGGCAGGATTTCGTGTCCTAGGGCGTTCCCCTCTTGTTCACGAAAAGTTTTCCACATACCCACAGGCGAATCTTGCGTTCCCGCGCAAGGAGTCCACAACTTATTGCGTTGTCCACAAATATTTCGCTTTACACAAATGCCCCCCCACAGGCACGATATATAGTAAGGGGATGGTAACCAATCCCAGCCCCTAGAGCAGCAAGCAAGCCATGGGGCGCTGCCACGCCCACGGCTGCAAGAGAACAAAGAGGTGGCGCATGGCACTGTCCGAAGAGTACCTGGGTGACGACCTGCACCCCATCGACATCGTCGAAACTCTGGCCGAACACCACGACTGGGATTTCGACCGGCTGGGCGAGGATCAGATCGCCATGGCCGTCGAAGGCCAATGGCGCACCTATTCCATCACGCTTGCCTGGTCGGCCTATGACGAAACGCTGCGGATGATCTGTTCGTTCGAAATGGACCCGCCCGAACACGCGCTGCCCCAGCTTTACGCCGGGCTGAACCTTGCCAATGACCAGTGCTGGGCCGGGGCGTTCAGCTTCTGGGCCGAACCCAAGCTGATGGTCTACCGCTACGGGCTGGTGCTGTCGGGCGGGCAGATGGCCAGCCCCGACCAGATCGACACGATCATCGCCACCGCCGTCGCGGCGTCGGAACGCTATTACCCCGCGTTCCAGCTGATCTCATGGGCGGGAAAGACCGCGAACGATGCCATCAAGATCGCGATCGCCGAGGCATACGGGCGGGCCTGACCGCGCCGACCCCGCATCACCAGACGGCCGTGGCCCCGCCGCGGCCGTTTTTTCATGGCCCCGGCGGCAAAGGATCGCCGCAGCCCGGGCGGGCGATCTTGCAACCCTGCGCGCGCCGGGACAAGTTGGCGCGGAAGACAGGGAGACGTGACGACATGAAAGACGGTGAAATCGCGCGCCGCGGACTGGTCCTGCTGGGATGCGGCAAGATGGGTTCGGCGATGCTGGAAGGCTGGCTGGCGCGCGGGCTGCCAGCCGCGTCGGTCCATGTCATGGACCCGCGCCCGTCCGATTGGGTGCGCGCGCAGGGCGTGACCCTGAACGGGGATCTTCCCGAGGATCCGGCCATCGTGCTGATCGCGGTCAAGCCGCAGATGATGGCCGAGGCGCTGCCCACCCTCATCCCCTATGGCAACGGCAGCACGCTGTTCCTGTCCGTGGCCGCCGGCGTCACCATCGCCAGCTACGAGACATCTCTGGGCAACGAGACGCCCATCGTGCGCGCCATGCCCAACACGCCCGCCGCGATCGGGCAGGGCATCACCGCGATCATCGGCAACGCGCGGGCCGACGCGACGCAGATGGACCAGGCCGAAGAGCTTCTGCGCGCCGTCGGCGACGTGGTCCGCTTGAACGACGAGGCACAGATCGACGCGGTCACCGGGGTCAGCGGATCGGGGCCGGCCTATGTCTTTCACATGATCGAATGCCTTGCCGCCGCTGGCGAGGCGCGCGGCCTTGCCCCCGACCTTGCCATGCGGCTGGCCAAGGCCACCGTCGCGGGGGCCGGCGCGCTGGCGATGCAGGCGGGCGAGGACCCCGCGCAGCTGCGCCGCAACGTGACCTCGCCCAACGGCACCACGCAGGCGGGGCTTGAGGTGCTGATGAACGAAGATTCCGGGCTGGCTCCGCTGATCCGAGACACCGTCGCTGCCGCCGCCGACCGGTCAAGGGAGCTTGCAAATGGCTGAGATAACCTACGACGATTTCGCCCGTGTCGACATTCATGTGGGGCGCGTAATCCGGGCCGAACCCTTCCCCGAAGCGCGCAAGCCGGCGATCAAGCTGTGGATCGATTTCGGCCCAGAGATCGGGCAAAAGAAATCCTCGGCGCAGATCACCACGCATTACACCCCCGAAGACCTGCAGGGCCGCATGGTCATGGCGGTGACCAATTTTCCGCCGCGCCAGATCGGGCCGTTCATGTCGGAATGCCTTGTGCTGGGCGTGATGGACGAAGGCGGCGCCGTGGTGCTGGCCGGCCCCGACAGGGAGGTGCCCCCGGGGGCACGGGTGCAGTGAACGCGCGGGGCTTGATCGGGCGCAACCGTCCACGCAGCGTCGTGGCGCAGGCGCGCGAGCTGGTGCGGACCTTCCATTCACGCATTCTGCCGCTGGTGCGCAGCCTGCCGGGTTTTGACCAGCTGCGTGCTTTCGAAACGCTGGGCAGCGACATGCCAGCCGGGCGCGAAGCCGAGGCCGACAGCAACCC
>CAXICP010000247.1:0-5466 GCA_964022595.1 uncultured Salipiger sp. | reverse complement strand
GATCAAGATCTCGGTTCTGGTCGACCGCAAGTACATGGAACTTGCGGTTCAGGCGCTGCATGCCGCCTTCGGCCTGGACAAGATCGCCTGATCAAGGGCGCGCCGTCCCGGCGGGGCGGCGCGGGGCGACGCGGTTTCGCGGGAATCGCGGATTCTCGCATAGGTTGACGGGACTTTCTCCTTTCCCTTTGCCCTGCCCCTCGCCTATAGCTGTTCTGCCGAATGACAGGGAACAGGCGCCTCATGATCGACCGCTCGGAAAGCGAAAGCCGCAAGCTGCTCGGCCGTCTTCGGGACACCATGGCCGAACAGGCTGCCGGGCAGGAACGGCTGGACAAGATCGTGCATCTGACGGCCGATTCCATCGGGTCCGAGGTGTGTTCGATCTACCTGTTCCGCGACCCCGAAACGCTTGAACTTTGCGCCACCGAGGGGCTCAAGAAAGAGGCGGTGCACCAGACCCGCATGAAGCTGGGCGAGGGGCTGGTGGGGCGCGTGGCGCGCACCGGCAAGATGATGAACACCGCCGATGCCCCGTCCGAACGCGGCTTTCGTTATATGCCCGAAACCGGCGAAGAGGTGTTTTCCAGCTTCCTGGGCCTGCCGATCCAGCGCCTTGGCGAAAAGCTGGGCGTGCTGGTGCTGCAGACCAAGGCCAAGCGCGAATTCACCTCGGATGAGATCTACGCGCTGGAAGTGGTGGCCATGGTGCTTGCCGAAATGGCCGAACTTGGCGCGTTCATCGGCGAAGGCGCCGCGCTTCGGGCGCGCCACACCGAACCGCGCATGCTGCGCGGGCTCAGCGGGCAGGAAGGCACGGCGGAAGGCCATGCCTGGCTGCACGAGCCGCGCGTGGTGGTGACCAACCTGGTGTCCGACGATCCCGACCGCGAACGCAAGCGGCTGAAGAAGGCCATCGAATATCTGCGCGTCGGCGTCGACGAAATGCTGACCGGCGCCAGCGGCGAGCAGCTGGAAGTGCTTGAAGCCTACAGGATGTTTGCCAATTCCAAGGGCTGGCGCAAGCGCATGGAAGAAGACATCGACCTGGGCCTGTCCGCCGAAGCCGCCGTGGAAAAGGAACAATCCGCCGCCCGCGCCCGCATGAGCCAGGTCACCGACCAGTACCTGCGCGAACGGCTTCACGACCTGGACGACCTGTCCAACCGCCTGCTGCGCATCCTGACCGGACAGGGCAAGGAAACCGGGGCGGAAATGCCCTCGGATCCGATCCTGATCGCGCGCAATATCGGCCCCGCCGAACTACTGGATTACGGGCGCAGCCTAAGGGGCATCGTGCTTGAGGAAGGCTCGGTCGGCAGCCATGCCGCCGTGGTCGCGCGCGCGCTGGCGATCCCGCTGATCGTCCACGCCGAACGCGTCACCACCGAGGCGCTGAACGGCGATCACGTCATGGTCGACGGCGATCAGGGCGTGGTGCACCTGCGTCCCGACGACAGCGTCTCGTCGGCCTTTCGCGACAAGATCGCCATGCAGGCGCAGGCGCAGGAACGCTATTCGTCGATCCGCGACAAGCCTGCCATTTCCGCCTGCGGCAAGCGCATCCACCTGTACATGAACGCGGGGCTGCTGGCGGATCTGCCCTCGCTGCCCTCTTCGGGGGCCGAGGGCGTCGGGCTGTTCCGCACCGAGCTGCAGTTCCTGATCCGCAACAAGATGCCCCAGCGCACCGAGCTGGTCGAAGTCTACAGGCGCGTCATGGACAGCGCCGGCGACAAGCCGGTGATCTTTCGCACGCTGGACATCGGGTCGGACAAGGTGCTGCCCTACATGAAGCCCACGGACGAGCCGAACCCGGCGCTTGGCTGGCGGGCGATCCGCGTGGGGTTGGACAAGCCGGGCGTGATGCGGATGCAGATCCAGGCGCTGCTGCGCGCCGCCGACGGGCGCCCCCTGACGGTGATGTTTCCCTTCGTCGCGCAATACGAGGAATTCACCGCCGCCCGCGCCGAGGTGGACAAGGCGCT
The DNA here is from genome assembly GCA_964022595.1 of uncultured Salipiger sp. Classification (GTDB taxonomy): domain Bacteria; phylum Pseudomonadota; class Alphaproteobacteria; order Rhodobacterales; family Rhodobacteraceae; genus Salipiger. The sequence goes on along the minus strand of CAXICP010000247.1, from coordinate 3,478 downwards.
GGCGATCGAACGCAAGCTGGGCCACGTCGTGCCCGAAAGCATCACCATCGGCACCATGCTGGAAACCCCCAGCCTGGCCTACGCGCCGTCGAAATTCTTTGAAGATGTGGCGTTCATTTCCATCGGCGGAAACGATCTCAAGCAGTTCTTCTTTGCGGCGGACCGGGAAAACGAACGCGTGCGCCGCCGCTACGATACGCTGAACGTCAGCTTCCTGAGCTTTCTGGAAAACATCGTGATGCGCTGTTCCGACACGGCCACCCCGCTTAGCTTTTGCGGCGAGGATGCCGGGCGCCCGATCGAAGCGGTCTGCCTGGCCGCGATCGGCCTGCAACGGCTGTCGATGCGCCCTGCGTCCATCGGCCCGGTCAAGAGCCTTATCATGCGTACCGACCTGGACGGGCTGTACGACGTGATCTGCGAGGCCCGCGCGCGCGGCGAGCAATCCGTGCGCGAGGACGTCATGAAGTTCCTGCGCTCGCAAGGCTAGACCCGCCCATCTTCCATGAGCGCCGACACGGCGGATCTGCGCCGCCGTGCCGGATCGCCTTGTTCTTGTCGCATCATGCACCATTCTGGCACCAGACGCTGCCCGCGCGTTTTTGCGCAGGTTCGGGCCCCCGTTTCAGCCACGGCTTCGGAACATCAGCCCCCGAATATCGCCGGATCAGGCCCCTGCGGACCGGCTTCGCCATGTCCACCGCCCTTGTCTAGCCGCAGAATCGCAAAGAGCGGTTAACGCAGCCTTTGAATCTCGGTCTGCAGCGCCAGGATCAGCGTCTCGCGGTCCTCGCCGCTGTCCCGGGCAAGCTGCAACAGGCCGAAATGCACGCGCGCCATTTCCTGATAATAGCTGGTGTAGGCAAAATTCGTCGCCGCCCCCGCCGCTGCCCCCAGGATCGGCACCGCCTGCGCGGCAAGCTTCTGGCCCAGCACTGTGGCAAAGCGCGGTGCGATCTTGGCGATCAAGCCGTGCAGCGTTGCCCCCGTCAGCGTCACGCGCGCCGACAGGAACGCCATGTCGGCGCCGTCGTCCCGCGCCATCGGCCCGGCGCTGCCGAACACTGCAAGGCATTCGCGGCGGATCTCGGGGTCATCCGGGTCGAACCCGTGCTCGGCCGCGATCCCCTGGATCGCGCGCAGCAGCACCGTGGTGGTCACCGGGATTTCCGCCAACGCCGAGGGCAAGCCGCCCACGCCCCCCGCAGCCCCCATCGCCGTGGTCAGCGCGGTGTTGAACCAGGATTTCTGGTCCCGCATCACGCCGCGCGATCCCGCCGCCAGGTTTGACGATGCCTCAAGCGCGCGGGCGGTCACGCCTTCCAGGCGCTCCTTGACCCGGTCGGGCAGACGTTCCAGCAGGTTTTCCGCCTGACCGCCCGCGACGTTCAGCAACGCCATCCCCATGCCCCCGGCACTGCGGTAGCGGCGGGCAAGGTCGGCGATGCGCGGTTCGACGGGCTGCGGCACGAGGGCGGTTCCGGTCATGGGGTTCTCCTTCTGTCATGATGAAAGATCGGCCCCGCGCGGCGGAAATCAAGAATGCCGTTCCACCTCGCCGGTCACGCCAGCCCAGGCACCGGGGGTCAATTCATGGCCCAGCACCCGTTCGGGGTTGGTCGGGGGCGGCATCACGACGTTTTCAAGTTTGAAGAAACCGAAGCGCCGGTAATAGGGTTCATCGCCCACAAGGATGACCCGCCCCCATTCCAGCGCCCGCGCCCGTTCCAGCGTGTCGCGGATCAGCGCCGCGCCCAGGCCTTCGCCCTGCGCGGTGGGATGCACCGCCACCGGCCCCAGCAACAGCGCCTGCCAGCGCCCCACGCGCACCGGCCAATAGCGGATGGCCCCGCCCAGGATGCCCGTCTCGTCGCGGGCAACGCGGCACAGTTCGGGCACCGGGGCCACGTCTTCGCGCAGCCGATAGGACGACAGCAGCGTGCGCCCCGGCGCGAAACACAGGTCGTACAGCCCTTCGATTTCCCACCAGTCGCCCGGCCTTTCCTGTGTGAGCGTGAACAGCGCGCCTTCCCCCGTGCATTCGGTCCGCATTCGTCCTAACAGGGACAGATATAAGCGCAACCACCCGGGAAGACAGCCATGTTCTACCGCCCCGAGGATGGCCACGGCCTGCCTCACAACCCGTTCAACGCGATCGTGTCGCCCCGCCCCATCGGCTGGATTTCGACCCGGGGCGCAATGGGCGACAACCTTGCCCCCTACAGCTTTTTCAACGCCGTGGCCTATGTGCCGCCGCAGGTCATGTTTTCATCGACCTCGTCCAAGGACGACCGCGGCGACACCAAGGACACCGTGGCGCAGCTGCGCGAGCGCGGGGAATTCTGCGTCAACATCGTGGAATTCGCCATGCGCGACAAGATGAACACCACCGCCGGCCTGTGGGAGGCAGGCGCCGACGAATTCGCGCTGGCGGGCATCGAAAAGGCGGAATGCGAAACCATCGACTGCCCGCGCGTGGCCAACGCGCCCGCGTCGCTGGAATGCAAGGTGGTGCAGACGGTGCAATTGCCCGGCGAGTCCAATTTCGCCACCTTCGGCGAGGTCGTCGGCATTCACATCCGCGACGATTGCCTTGTGGACGGTCGGTTCGACATCACCCGCTTCCAGCCGCTGACCCGCTTGGGTTACCGCGACTATTCGGTCATCCGCGAGGTGTTCTCGCTCAAGCGGCCGGGCGAGTGACGCCGCCGCCCGCCCCGCGGGGCTGAAACGAAAGCGCCGCGAGGATCCCCCCGCGGCGCCTGCCGGGCCTAGTGGCCGCCAAGAATGCCCGTTCGCACGGGGTAATCCACCGCCAGCGCGTAATCGGGATCGTCCTCGCTGTCGACGACAAGGTGACCCGCCTTGCGCAGCAGCCGGTGGCAATCGCGCGACAGGTGCCGCAGCGAAATCGACTTGCCCGCCGCCTCGTATTTCGCGGCCACCGCCTCGATCGCCTGCAGGGCCGACTGGTCGACCACGCGGCTGGCGGCGAAATCCACCACGACCCGTTCCGGATCGCCCGCCACGTCGAACAGTTCGATGAACCCTTCGGACGAGCCGAAGAACAGCGGGCCCTGCACCGCGTAGACCTTGGCGCCCTCGGGGGTGTCGTGGGTCTTGGCGTGGATGCGGCGCGCGTTGTTCCACGCATAGGCCAGCGCGGACACGATCACGCCCACGACCACGGCGACGGCAAGGTCTTCAAGCACGGTCACCACGGTCACCAGGATGATGACGAAGGCATCCATCAGCGGAACCTTGAACAGGATGCGCAGGGAATTCCACGCGAAGGTGCCGATCACCACCATGAACATCACGCCGACCAGCGCCGCCAGGGGGATGATTTCGATCAGGGGCGAGGCGACAAGGATGAAGCTCAGCAGGAACAGCGCCGCTGCGATGCCCGCGATGCGCGTGCGCCCGCCGGATTTCACGTTGATCATCGACTGGCCGATCATCGCGCAGCCGCCCATGC
>CAXICP010000246.1:0-5483 GCA_964022595.1 uncultured Salipiger sp. | reverse complement strand
GCCAACACGCCGCTGGATGGCTACAGCGACGATCTGAACCTGATCGCGCCCGCGCTCAGCTACGAGCTGACCGAAGACACGCGCATCACCCTGCTGTCCGAATACGCCGAAGCGGTGCGCGGCGGCACCGCGTCCTATTACAACCCACGCTACGGCAAGGCGTCGCGCCTGTACGTGGGCGACCCCGATTACAACGATTTCACCAACACCCAATGGCGCATCGGCTACGAGATCGAACATGATTTCAACGATGCGCTGACCCTGCGTCAGAAGCTGCGCTATTCCGAAGTCGAAGCCGATCTGGAATTCAGCGGCGTTTACGCGGCGGGCCTCGGACTTGGCCGCTACTGGGGCCATTACGTCGAGGATTCCGACACGCTGGCCGTCGACACCATGCTTGAGGGGCGGTTCACCACCGGCGCGGCCAGCCACACGGTCGTGGGCGGCTTTGATTTCGCGCGCTCGGCCTATAATGCGCATTACGTGCTGGGCTACGTCTCGGCGGATGAAACCGACGCCATGGACCTGCCCTATTACAGCGGTCAGGAGATGGACCAGCGCGGCATCTACCTGCACGACCAGATCACCAGCGGCGCCTGGACCGTGTTCCTGAGCGGGCGCTATGACTGGGTCGACATCACCACCTATGACGCGGCCAAGAACGGGTCCGACAGCGACGCCGAAGGGTTCTCGGGGCGCATCGGCGTCAGCTACATGGCCACGCCGCAGCTGTCGCTGTTCGCCAACCTGTCCAGGTCCTTCGTGCCGGTCACGGGCGTGGCCTATGACGATCCGACCGACCCGGCCAGCGGCGGCACGGCCGACCCGACGCGGGGGCTGCAAAAGGAAATCGGGCTGAAATACCAGATTCCGGGCACCGAAAGCCTGATCACGGCATCGCTGTTCGACGTCCGCCAGGAGGACGGTGTGGTGTTCCAGCCGGTGGATTCCGACCTCTTCGGCGGGCTCGAACAGGTGCAGGTGCCCTATGACTTGCGCTCGCGCGGGTTCGAGATCGAAGGCCAGGCGAATTTCGGGAACGGGCTGCGGATGACCGGCGCCTACACCTATCTGGACATGGAAATCGAAGAGGGCGCCGAAGGGACCGAGGGCAATACCCTGTCGGCCACCCCCGAACACAGCGCGTCCGTCTGGGGCTTTTACGAACCCGAAACCGGCCCGCTGAGCGGCTTCGGGTTCGGCGCGGGCCTGCGCTATGTGGGCGAAAGCTGGGGCGACGATTCCAACACCTTCCGCAACGACCCGGACACCTTCGTCGATCTGGCGATGTCCTATGATTTCGGACAGGTCGGCTATGACGGGCTGGCGCTGAACGTCAACGTCAAGAACGCGCTGGACGTGACCGACCAGACCTGCAGCGCCGGCTATTGCTACCGCTACGAGGGCCGCACCACCACCGCCAGCATCCGTTACCGGTTCTGATGCGCGCCCAGGGCACCCTTGGCACCATCGGTGCGATCGGCGGCGTCTACATCGCCCAAAGCGTCATCGGCGGCGTCACCTGGACGGGGCTGCCCGGCGTGCTGCGCGCGCAGGCGCTGCCGCTGGACCGCATCGGGCTGGTGTCGCTGATCGTGTTGCCCTGGGCGCTGAAATTCCTGTGGGCGCCCTTTGTCGAACGGCTGCGCCTGCCCCCGGTGGGGCGCGACCGTTCGGCGCCCATCGTGCTGACTGGCGCGGTGATCGTGATTGCGGCGCTGGTGGTGATGGGGCTGATCGGCCCGACGCCGGTGCTGGCGGCGCTTGGCGTGCTGATGATCGCCGCCTTCGCCACCGCCACCGTCGACATCGCCTGCGATGGCTACGCCGTCGCGGCCCTGCGCCACACGCCCTATGGCTGGGGCAACGCGGCGCAGGTGGGCGGGGCCTATATCGGGTCGGCCATCGGCGGGGGCCTGTTCCTGGTGGTGGTCGACCGCTTCGGCTGGGCGGCGGGCACCTGGACCATGGCGGCGATCATCGCGCTGCTGTGCATCCCCTTCGCGCTGATCGCCCGGCGCGCCCCCACGCAGGACCGTCCGCACCAGCCCAGCCTGCGCGCCGCGCTGCGCCGCCCGGAAATCCGGCAGGGGCTGCTGGTCGCCGCGCTGTACGTGGTGGCACAAAAGACGGCGATGGGCCTGTTCGGACCGTTCTTCATCGACGCGGGCTATGACCTGACGCAGCTTGGCATCCTTGCCGGGCTGGGAAGCGTGACGCTGGGGCTTGCCGGCGCGCTGCTGGGCGGGGGCTTCGTGCGCCGTTTCGGCACCCGGCGGGTGCTGGTGGGGGCGATCCTGTTGCAGACGGGCATCCTTGCGCTGGTGGGGCTGTCGGCAAGCGGCATCGGCCTTGGGCCTGCCGCGATCGCCCCGGTGGCGCTGGTGGCCAGCGCGGCAGTGATGGCCTTTGGCTTCGTGGCGCTTTACGGCCAGTTCATGCGCTGGTCCGATCCGCGCCAGGGCGGCGTGGATTTCACCCTCTTTCAATGCATGGACGCGGCTGTCAGCATGGTCGCGGGGCTGTGCGCCGGGGTCGTTGCCGAACATTTGGGCTATGGCAGCGTCTTCGCCATTGCCTGCACCCTGTCGCTTGCCACCCTGCCCGCGATCTGGCGGGCGACCTCCCTGACCGTGAAAGGCGTATCGCATGTCTGAGCAGATCTCCGTGGCAGAGCTTTCCGACATCGGGTTCGACCCGCTGCGCCGCATGGTGCTGGCCGAGGCCGAGGAACACCAGATGCAGGTCGCGCGCAACGACAGCGCCGGGATTGTCGTGCAGACGGTCTATGGCCGGATCGCCTTTAGCCCGCAGGGCGCCGGGTGCCGGGCCGAGGTGGCCGCCCCGCGCACGGATTTCCTGCAAACGCTCAAGGACAGCCTTGTTGCGCATATCGCCGAACTTGCCCCCGAGGCGGCCGAAGGGCTGCGCTGGGTCGGCGACCGCCAGCAGGGCGCGCTGCCCGCCAACGCGGGGCTGATGCAGGTCGCCGGGGCCGAAACGCTGGATTGCGGTTTCGTGCGCATCACCCTGACGGGGGACGCATCGCGCTTTTCCGACGACGCCATCCATTTCCGCCTTGGGCTGCCGCCCGAAGGCCGCGCGCCTGTCTGGCCGCGCATCGGCGCGAACGGCGCCACCGTCTGGCCCAAGGGCGAGGATGCGCTGCACCTGCCGGTCTACACCGCGCGGCGCGCCGAAGCGGGGCGGCTGGTGTTTGATCTTTACGAACACGCGGGCGGGCGCACCACGGATTGGGCCAGCACCGATCCCGTCGGCGCGCAGGTGCTGATCACCGGCCCCGGGGGCGGCGGCGCGCGGATCGAAGGGCCGGTGCTGGGCTATGCCGACGATACCGCCTTTCCCGCGGTCGCGCGCATCCTGGCCGCGAACCCGGATCTGACGGGCACGATTCATCTATACCCGTCATCGGCGCAAACCGCCCGCTACAGCTTTCCGGCGCATCCCGGCGTCGCGCTGGTCTGGCACCAGGCGCGGGATGCGGCGCGGATGGCCCGCACCGCCTGCGACGAGCTGGATACCGAACGCTTTGTCTGGTTCGCCGGCGAACGTCACCAGGCGGACGTGGTGCGCAAGGCGTGGAAACAGGCCGGGGGCGCCGCGCGGCGCAGCTATATCGCCGCCTACTGGCAGGACGCGGCGCTGCGCTAGCGCCGACTGTTTCCCGCGTGCAACGCCAAGACTTCAGCGCAAAACATGCAGTTGCATGTTTCCGGCGGCGCAGTTAATTTCCGCCTCAGCCAGGCCCTGCCAAGCGACTTCGGGACAGATCGCATATTGGGGGACAACAGCCATGGCGTCACGCATCATCACAACGACACTGCTTGCCGGAACGGCCGCAAGCGCATTGGGCACGGCTCCGGCCGGGGCCCAGCAGGCCGAAGGCTATTATGCCTTGGATCCGCTGTATTTCGAACTGCGCGACCCGCAGGCAGGCGCGGCGGACCGGGCGACATCGATGTATGTGTCCGGGTTCGAACTGGAACGCGCGCGCACCGGGGATCTCAAGGACCTGTTCGCCGGCATCGCGCCGGTCAGCGTGGGCGGGGCCATTCCGGTGGCGCAGAAGATCTTTGTCAACGGCGTCGACATGCTGAACCTTGGCGTGACCATCGACGGCACGGCCCAGAACAACCGCACCTTCCACCACACCACCGCCAACGCCATCGACCCCGGCCTGCTGGAAGAGGTGCGCGTCGATGCCACCGTCTCGCCCGCCGATGCGGGGCCCTATGCGCTGGCCGGATCGGTGGTGATGGAAACCATCGATCCCGAAAGCCTGCTGGAAGAGGGCCGCGATTTCGGCGGCAACCTGCGCCTTGGCTACAGCGACAACGGCGAAACCTTCCAGCGCGCGCTGACCGTTGCCGGGCGCACCGGCGGGCTGTCGATGCTGGGCTACGCCAAGCGCGCCACGGGCGTGGATTTCACCAGCGGCGACGGTGACGAGATGGGCGGGACCGCCGCCGATCTCGACAGCCTGCTGGGCAAGATCGCCTACGAGGCGCCGTCGGGCCACCGGCTGGAATTTTCCGCCCAGCAGCTCAAGGACGACACGCTGCGCCAGTTCCGCGCCAATTTCGGCGGCAACGACGATTTCCTGCGCAGCTACGACACCACCCGCAGCAGCTATTCGCTGCGCTATCAAAACACCGCCGCCACAGGGCTGTGGGACCCTTCGGCGCAGCTGGGCTATTCCGAAAGCGACGTGATCATCCCCGATCCCTATGACAGCAACGGGCTGTCCTGGACCAAGTCCGCGACACTGATGAACACGTTCAACCTGGCAAACGGTACGGTCAACGCCGGCTATGACTACCGCGAGAGCTTTGGCGAATACGACAGCCCCGCGTATGACGAATACCAGACCGAACTTAGCCGCACGCACGGCATCTTTGCACAGGCGCGGCTTGATCCGACCGAGCGGCTGACCCTGTCCTTCGGGGCGCGCTACGACTGGCAGGATTTCGAAGGCGTGACCGGCAAATCCGTGTCGCATTCGGGCGCCTCGGGCAACATGTCGGCCAGCTACGCGCTGAATGACGAATTGACGCTGCGCGGTGGGGTCAGTTCCGTCTTTGGCGGCATCGATATCGAAGACAACTACACCTACTACGGCTACACCGATCCGTTCGACTATGACACGCTTGATCCCAGCCGCGCCCGCAACGCGACGATCGGGCTGGACTGGGAACGCGGCGATCTGAAACTGGGCGGCGAGCTGTTCGTCACCGCCATCGACGATGCACGGGGCGGCGCCGAGAATTTCGATTTCGAAAGCCGGGGCTTCAACCTTGGCGCGACCTACGGCTGGGACAGCGGCTTTGCCCGCTTCACCCTGTCCAAGAGCGAAGGCTTCATCGACGGAGATCGCGAGGAAAGCTATGCGCTGCTTGATTTCGGCGCCCCGCTTGGCACTGTGATGGCGTTCGAAATCGAACAGGGCACCAATGTGGACGGGC
>CAXICP010000245.1:0-5492 GCA_964022595.1 uncultured Salipiger sp. | reverse complement strand
TTTCCAGGCTGTCCAGGGCGCTGGCGTCGATATGGTTGATCGCCGAGCAAATCAGCACCACGTGGCGACGGCCGTCGCAATGGAGCGCCATGTCGTAGATGGCGTCCTCGGTGCGCCGGGCGTTGGCGAAGTACAGGGATTCGTCCACCCGGATCGACAGCACCCGGGGCGAGGTGATCACCGGGTGGCGGCGCACATTGCGGAAGTGCTCGGTGCCCGGCATTTGCCCCAGCTCCGCCATGTGCGGCTGGCTGGTGCGCCACAGGTGCAGCGCCAGCGCCGCGCCCACCCCGGCGATCACGCCGATCTCCACCCCCGCCAGCAGCACCCCGGCAATGCCGGCAAGCCCCGAGCCGTAGGCAAAGGTAAAGGCCGACACCCGCCGCACGTCGATGCCGCAGGCCGCCGCGATCTGCGGGTTGCGCATGATCGCGCGCACCTGCGTGCCCATCGACGTGCGGTACATCAGGAACCAGGTCAGCAGCGTCAGCAAGGCCGTCACGATGATGATGAAGCTGCGATAGGGCTGGATCGCCACGCCGCCGATCTCGAACGGTTGCGTCAGGAAGGACGGCACGTTCATGTTCTGCAACCCCGGCCCAAGCCCGTCCACGTGGACGCCGAAGAAGCTGAGCCCGAATTCAAGCCGGATCAGCTGTTGCAGCACGATGGCAACGCCCCAGGTGGCCAGAAGCGTGTCGATGATGCGCCCGTAAAGTTTCCGGATCACCAGTTTCTCAAGCGCCATGCCCACAAGGGCCGACACCGCGAAGGCCAGCGGCAGCGCAAGGAAGAAGTTCAGGTTCAGATAGATACCGGACAGAACCGCCGTGTAGGCGCCGATCATCACCAGTTCGCCATGGGCCATGTTGATGACCCCCATCGCGCCGTAGGTGATGGACAGGCCAAGCGCGATCAGCAGCAGGATCGACGACAGCGACAGTCCGATGAACAAGGTTTCCGTCATGGGCGCGGGTCCTTTGGAAAGGGTCGGCATGGGCGGGGGGAATGCCCCCGCCCGCGAAGGTCACAGCTTGGCGCTGTCAAGCCCGTCGGCGGTGCAGAACATGTTCTCGGCGGTTTCGCCGTAGGCCACGTAGGGCAGCGGGCGGACCGGTTCGTCATAGGCATCGATGATCGTGCCCTGCCCGTCTTCGCCCCATTGCGCGATGCGCGGGGTCAGGTAGGTGTGCAGGTTCTCGGGATCGACGGTGACCTTGCCGTTGGGCGCATCGAAGCTTTGGCCCTTGATCGCCTCGCGGATCGCATCGGGCGATGCCTCGCCCGCCTTTTCCACCGCCTGCTTCCACAGGAAGACCTGGAAATACGAGCTTTCCATCGCGTGGTGCGTCACCGCGTTCGGATCGCCGGTGTAGGCGCGATAGCGTTCGATGAACGACTTGTTTTCCGGCGTGTCGATGGCCTGGAAATAAGGGAACGAGGTGTAAGAGCCGGCGGCGAATTCCGCGCCCATCGCGGCAATTTCGATTTCCGACGTGACGGTGGCGCAGATCGGCAGGTCTTCGTGGCTAAGCCCCTGGTTGCGGAATTCGCGGTAAAACGCGATGACGCTGTCGCCCACCACGTTCGACAGAACCGCATCGCAGCCCGACGCCTTGATCTTGGACACCATGGCGCCCCATTCGGAATGGCCCAGTTCCAGGTATTCGTCCGCGACCCATTCGCCGCCGTTCTGTTCGATCAGGATCTTGGACACCTTGGCCATCTCGCGCGGGTAGATGTAGTTGGACCCGACGATGAAGATCTTCTTCTTGCCCAGCGTGTTGGTGATCCAGGGAATGAAGTTGGACAGCTGCTGGTTGGGCACAGCGCCGGTGTAGACCACGTTCTTGGAACACTCGAAGCCCTCGTAGTAGGTCGGGTAGAAGAACATGTTGTTGCGCCGTTCGAACACCGGCAGCACCGCCTTGCGCGACGCCGAGGTATAAGAGCCGAACACCGTGGGAACCCGGTCGCGGATCACCAGCTTGGACGCTTTCTCGTTGTAGGTCTTGGGGTCCGACGCGCCGTCTTCGACGATCGGCTTGATGGTCATGCCGTTCACGCCGCCGGCGGCGTTGATTTCCTCGATGGCCATCAGCGTGGCATCGGCGAGCGATTTCTCGACGATCGAGAGCCCCCCGGTCTGCGAGAACAGCACGCCCACCTCGATTTCGCCGGCGGCAGCGCCCCGGGCGGGGATCAGCGAGGGGGCGGCAAGCGCTGCACCAAAGGCAGCGCCGGTCTTCAGAAAGGATCGACGGTTGGTCGTCATGCGGGGTCTCCCTGTGCGCACGTTTTCCCACCGCGCAGACGCGAAACGGGCGTCGGCGCGCAGCTGGACCGTGCAATTTATCGTTTGTGACCGATGGGTTATGATCTCGCGGACCATCCGGCCCGGAGGGGTGAGGCGGTGGGATGCCCCGCGCCGCCGCAACGGGCATGGCAGGGGCGTTCCGGCCCGAAACGGGGCACGGAAACGGGCGGCGCGTCATTGGGCCGACCGAAAACGAAAAAAGCCCGCACTTACCGATAAGGGTAATGATGCGAGCTTCGTTGCTTCAACGATCGGGCGTCATTGGCCGACCGTTGATTCGTTATACCGCGCCTTTTCCACCCGACAACAGTTCATTTGCCTTGATGATGGCCTCGGCCATGTCTTCGATGGAACATCGCTTGGACATTGCCTGTTTTCTAAGCGTATCGAAGGCCTCGTCTTCGGAAATCCGCTGCACCTTCATCAGAATCGACTTGGCGTTGGCGATCTGCTTTTGCCCGGCAAGCTTCTTTTCCAGCTTGGCGGCGCGCTCGCGCAGGCTGTCCTGGTATTGCTGGTTGGCGCGGGCTACGACCATGTTGGTCATGATGCCGAAGCTGCGCACCGGCTTGGACGTCACCGCGACCGCGCCCATGTCGACCACCAGTTCAAGCATGGCTGGGTTTTCGTAATCGACGACGCAGATCAGCGCCGGGGCCGGCTTGTCGACCTTGCGCAACATCGCGCGCAGCTGTTCGTGACTGTCGAAGAATAGCCCGGCAAACACCACGTCGACCTTCGCGGGCAGCCCCTTTTCGGGGGGCCAGACAAGTTCGGTGCGGCAGCCGATGCGCCCAAGCTGTTCAAGGATGACCTGGCAATCGGGATCGGGCGGATGCACCACGGCGACGGTCAGGCTGCGCAGGTCCCTGAGGCGAAACCGGGCCATCAGTCACTGACCCTCGCGGCAAGGGCCAGGCTTGCGGGGTCGTCATGTTCGACAAGATAGGGTTCGGGCCGTTCGGGGGCGCTTGCTTCGCGCACGATCTCGAAGGCGCCGCGCTTGCCGACCACGCCGATGCGCGGCCACAGGTAGGTGTGGTGCGACGCAGGGTCGATGCGCACGGCGCCCTGCGGGGCCTCGAAGGTAAAGGTGGGCAGCGTTGCCAGGATGTCGCCGCGCGCGGTGGTGCCCGCGCGGCGCACCGCCTCGGCATACATGCGCACCTGGAAATAGGCGGCTTCAACCTCGGCCGAAATCGGCTGGTCCGCGCCGAACATGCTGCGATAGGCGGTGACGAAGCGCTGGTTGGCGGGGCTGGCGATGACGCTGAAATAGGGCGCGGACTTGATGTTGCCGACGCAGGCGTCAAAGCCCGCCGCGTGGCATTCCGGTTCGCCGAAGGTCAGCGAGGCGATGGGCTGCACCGTGCGGTCGAACCCCGCCGCGTGATAGGCGCGGTAGAAATCCACCGCCCCCTGCCCCACGACGGTGGAAAACACGACGACCTGCCCGGCCTTGCGGATCTTTTCGATGGCCTCGGCGATGTCGGCCTTGCCGGGGCGCAGGGGAATGTAGATCTCATCCACGACGGTCGCGCCGCGATTGGCGAAAAGATCCCGCATGATCCGGTTGGATTCATAGGGAAATACGTAGTTCGACCCGACGAAGAAAAAGCGCGGCGCGTAGGTTTCGCACAGGTAATCCGCAAGGATGCGCGCGTTCTGGTTCGGGGCGGCGCCCGAGTAGACGCAGCCTTCCAGGTATTCGAACCCCTCGTAGACGGTGGGGTAGAACAGCAGCGCGCCGTGGCGGTCGATCACCGGCAGGACCGCCTTGCGGGTCGACGACATGTAGCAGCCGAACAACGCATCCGCACCCTGCGCCAGGAACCGTTCGGCATCGTCACGGAACCTTGCGGGGGTCGAGGCGGGATCGCAATCCAGCACATGCAGCGGGTGGCCCAGCACGCCGCCTTCGGCGTTGATCTCGCTGACCGCAAGCAATGCGCCCTGTCTTTGCGCGGTTTCGATGACGGCGGTTTCGCCGGTCTGCGAATAAAGCAAGCCGATTGTGACCGGCCCTTCGTTTGAAGCCATCGTCTGTCTTTCTGGTCTGATCTTGCCACGCGGATGAAACGCGGCGACGTCGGTCACGAAAGGCAGGCTAGCGCGAAGCCGATAGGGGTACAAGATGCGTGGGCGGTGCGAGGCGCGTCAGCCCTTGCGCTGTGCATCCACCGTCAGCGCGGCAAGGCGGTAAAAGCCATGCGCCATCTTCGTGAACGGCGTAAGCAGGAAGAAGGCCAGCACCCCGCCCAGGTGCAGCACCAGCAACCCGGGCATCATCGCGGTCTGCCCCAGCGCATAAAGCGCCAGCCCGCTGAGCGCGACAAAGCCCAGCAGGGCGATGAACCCCAGCTCTCCGCCAAAGGCCGCCACCGCGCCCAACCCGCGATCGGCGCGCAGTTTGAGGCGGATCATCTCGGCGCAGCCCAGCGTCAACAGCACCCCGCCGGACAGGCCCAGCAGCTTGGGCAGCGACCACAGCCCGTAGGGCGCGGGCATGTCCAGCGCGTAATGCATCACCGTCGCCGCGCTGGTCGAGGCGAAGCACAACAGGAAACCGTACATCACCGCCTGGTGCACCGCGCGGCGCGCATGGGTGAAGCGGTCTTCGTCTTCGAAATTGCAGCCATCGCCATGACCGCCCTTGAGGTTCCTCATGTTGGCCGCGCTGCGCAGCGCCGCGACCACGTGGCCCGCGCGCAATGGGGCCGCACCCACATGCCGCCAGTAGCGGCGCAGGCTGATCGCGATGCTGACCAGCGGAAACAGGAAGGCGGGCAGGAATATCGCCACCATCGCGTTATGCGACAGGACCGCGTAGAACCCATCACCCCCGACCGAGGCCAGCGCCCGCGCCGCCCAGAACAGCAGGGCAAAGCCGATCACCGTGGCCGCCGCGATCAACGCGCCGTTCTTCTGGAACGCCTTGCCCGCGGCGCGGGGAAAGGCCAGTTCTTCCCAGCTGTCCTGGCGCACCTCGGCCAGGGCTTCAACATCGTTTTCAAAGGCGGCATCGGCCACGCTGGATTTCTTGGTATGGGTCGAAGCGCCACCCAGCTCCTCGGCGGTGACCACCTCGTTGGTGACGGTCTTGACCACATCAGGGCCAGTCACAAACATGTAGGAGGTGTCTTTCACCATAAAGATGAAATCAGTCATCGCCGGT
>CAXICP010000244.1:0-5522 GCA_964022595.1 uncultured Salipiger sp. | reverse complement strand
ACCAACGAGGAAGGCGCCCGCTTTCAGCCCAGCCTGACCGGAAGTTCGGTCTTTGCCGGCAAGTACGGCGCCGATGTCGCGCTGGCACTGGCGGACCGCGACGGCTTGACCCTGGGCGATGCGCTGGGGCAGATCGGCTATCTTGGCACGGGATCGCTGGGCCTGACGCCGGTGCACAATCTTGAACTGCACGTCGAACAGGGCGGCGAGCTGGATGACAGCGGCGTGCAGATCGGCGCGGTCACCGCGTCCTGGGGGGTGCGCAAGCTGACGCTGACCTTCACGGGCGAACCTTCGCACACCGGGCCCACGGCGATGCACAAGCGGCGCGATGCGCTGCGGGCGGCGGCGCTGGCGATCACCAGGTTCCACGCCATGATGGACGGCGAAACCGCCCGGCTGCACTGGTCCGCCGCGCGCATCCACGCGCTGCCCGACAGCCCCAACGTGGTCGCCTCGCGCGTCACCGTGTGGTTCGAAATCCGCAACCCCGATCAGCAGGTCTGCGCCCGCGCGGGCGACAGGTTCATGCACGGCATCGCGCCCGACGTCGCGGCGCTTGGCTGCGGGATCGAGATCACCACCGACGAGGCCCGCCCCGGCACCGCGCTGGACCCGGGCGGTGTGCGCCTGACGCTGGATGTCTGCGAAAGCCTTGGCCTGTCGGCCACCGAAATGCAGACCATCACCGGGCATGACGCGCTGGCGCTGGCGGCGGTGATGCCCAGCACGCTGGTCTTTGTGCCCAGCGTCGGCGGGCTAAGCCATTCCGAGGCCGAGCTGACCCTGCCCCAGGACCTGCGCAACGGCGGCGCCGTCATCCGCGAGACGCTGCGCCGGCTGGCCTGCGCCCCCTGAACCGGTCGCGGCTGGACGAAACCCGCCGTCAAGCTACCATCATCTGTCCCCCTGCGGCGGCAAGGCGCCGACGCGGGCGAAACCCGTTTGCCCCTGTCACCGGGACGATTGAGCCGCCCCTGCGTCGCGGCTATGCACCACAAGCCCTCCTGCGGCGCGATTCGCCGCGAACGGGACCCTGCCGCGCCCGGCCACCCGCGGCGGGGACGGATCCGCCCACGCCGAACGAATGGACAAGCATGAAACGCCTCGATTTTCTGGATGGGCTGCGGGGGTTCTTTGTGCTGACCATGACGCTGTCGCACCTTGTGCTGCAGAACGGCGTCTGGCTGCAAAGGCTGCATTTCCGCGAGATCATGTTCGTGGAAAGCACGCAGGGTTTCGTGTTCGTGTCGGGGCTGATGTTCGGGCTGATGCAGGCGCGCCGCCTGCTGCGCCGGGGCCCGGCCGAAATGCACCGCGCGGTGCGTTCGCGCATGGTCGAGCTGTGGCTCTGGACGGTGGGGTTGATCCTGCTGGGGCTGATGGCGCGCGACCTTGCGCCGGGCGGCATCATGGCGTGGCGCAACTGGCTTGGCACCGCGCCGATCGACGATCCGATGCGGCTTTTCGCGATCGTGACGCTGACCTTCCAGCCGACCTTTCTGGACATCCTGCCCATGTACATCCTGTTCATGGCGGTGGCCCCGCTGATGATCCGCTGGGTAGTTGCGGGGCGCTGGATGCTGGCGGCGGGGGCGTCGGCGCTGGTCTGGACGGCCTGCCAGCTGGACGTGGCGAGCCTGTGGTCGGACCCGCTGAACGCCTTGCTGAAGACGACGGACAAGCAGGGGCTGCGGCTGGCCTTCGATCCCATGGGCTGGCAGGTGCCGTTCATGGCGGGACTGATCCTGGGCGCGCTTTGGGCGACGGACCGGCTGCGCTGGGACCGCATCTTCGGGCCGGCAACGCGGGATCTGGCGCTTGTCGCGCTGCTGTTCCTGGCGCTGTTTGCGCCGCTGCGCATCGCCTCGGCGCATGGGCTGATGCCCGAGGACATGTTCAAGGCGTTCCGCCCGCTGGAGCTGCGGACCAATTTCGGGCTGGTCTACCTGCTGAATTTCATCGCCGCCGGGTTCGGGTTCACCTGGCTGGCGATCGGCGGGCAGACCGATCCGCTGCGGCTGGTGCGCGCCGTCTCGCGCGGGCTGGGCTGGGTGTTCACCCGCCCGCTGCTGTGCCTGCTGGGGCGGCACGCGCTGCATGTCTACATCTGGCACGTCGCGCTGGTTTACGCGGTGCGCTACATCGACAGCGCCTGGGGCCCCGGAGGGCAGGGCGTGAACACCGCGCTGACGCTGGCCACCATCGCGCTGCTTTGGGTGCCGCCGATGATCCGCGAACGCCCCCGGCGCGGGCCGGCGCCGACCTGACGGAGAAGCACATAATCCGCCTTATGGGATGCGCCGGCGTGCCCCGGCCCCGGCCAGGCCGGGCGCCGGGCGGGGTTTCAGAAATCCCAGTCTTCGTCTTCGGTGGCGACGGTCTTGCCGATCACGTAGCTGGACCCCGAGCCGGAAAAGAAGTCGTGGTTTTCATCCGATCCCGGTGACAGCGCCGCCATGATCGCCGGGTTCACGCGGCAGGCATCGTCGGGGAAAAGCGCTTCGAAGCCCAGGTTCTGCAGCGCCTTGTTGGCGTTGTAATGCAGGAAATGCTTGACGTCTTCGGTCAGACCCAGCCCGTCATACAGCTGTTCGGTATAGCGCGCCTCGATCTCGTAAAGATCGAACAGCAGCGAAAAGGCGAAATCCTTGATCTCGGCCCGCTCGGTCGCGGGCAGGCGTTCCATGCCGCGCTGGAACTTGTAGCCGATGTAATAGCCGTGGATCGCCTCGTCGCGGATGATCAGCCGGATCAGGTCTGCGGTGTTGGTCAGCCGGGCGCGGCTGGACCAGTGCATGGGCAGGTAAAAGCCCGAATAGAAAAGAAAGCTTTCCAGGAAGACACTGGCGACCTTGCGCCGCAGCGGATGGCTGCCGGCGTCGTATTCATCAAGGATCAGGCGCGATTTCGCCTGAAGATGCGCGTTTTCGCCCGACCAGCGGAACGCCTCGTCCACCTCGGCGGTGCGGCACAGCGTGGAAAACACCGACGAATAGGACCGCGCGTGCACCGCTTCCATGAAGGCGATGTTGGTCAGCACCGCCTCTTCGTGGGGGGTCGCGGCGTCGGGCATCAGCGCCGGCGCGCCGACGCTGTTCTGGATCGTGTCCAGCAGCGTCAGCCCGGTGAAGACCCGGATCGTAAGGCGCTGTTCGTCTTCGGTCAGCTGCGACCAGCTTTGAATGTCATTCGACAGCGGCACCTTTTCCGGCAGCCAGAAATTCGCCGTCAGGCGGTTCCAGACCTCAAGGTCCTTGTCATCCTGCAGGCGGTTCCAGTTGATCGCCGCCGGCACTGCCCGGCCCTGCGCGTTGTCCTTCATTCGCTGTCCTCTCGGGGCGAGGCGGCCCGCATGGGGTCGCGCCTGCCCTTCTGTCTGTCATTGTTCCGGGGGATGCCGCTTAAAGCGAGCAGCTGACGCAGCCTTCGACCTCGGTTCCCTCAAGCGCGGCCTGGCGCAGGCGGATGTAGTAGATCGTCTTGATCCCCGCCTTCCAAGCCCGGATCTGGGCGCGGTTGATGTCGCGCGTGGTCACGTCCGACGGGAAGAACAGCGTCAGCGACAGCCCCTGATCCACGTGCTGGGTGGCGGCGGCATAGGTGTCGATGATCGCGTCCGGCCCGATTTCATAGGCGTCCCGGTAGTATTCAAGGTTGTCGTTGGTCATGTAGGGCGCGGGGTAATAGACCCGGCCGATCTTGCCTTCCTTGCGGATTTCCACCCGCGCGGTGATGGGGTGGATCGATGCGGTGGCGTTGTTGATATAGCTGATCGACCCGGTCGGGGGCACCGCCTGAAGGTTGCGGTTGTACAGCCCGTCCTGCATCACGGCCCGCCCCAGATCCGCCCAATCGGCGGGTGACGGCAGCGCAATGCCGAAGCGGTCGAACAGCGCCGCAACCTCGGGCAGTTCGGGGCGCCAGTCGCGGTTGACGTATTTGTCAAAGAACCGCCCGTCCGCATAGGCGCTGTCGGCAAAGCCTTGGAACGACTTGCCCTTTTCCCTTGCCAGCGCGTTCGATGCGCGCAGCGCGTGGTACAGCACGGCGGCGAAATAGGCGCTGGTAAAGCCGATGGCCTCGGGGCTGCCATAGTGGATGCGTTCCCGTGCAAGGAAGCCGTGCAGGTTCATCTGCCCCAGCCCGATGGCGTGGCTTTCATCATTGCCCTTGCGCACCGAGGGCACCGAGTCGATGGCCGACATTTCCGACACCGCCGTCAGCGCGCGCACGGCCACCTCGACCGCGCCGCCAAGGTTCCCGCCATCCATCGCGCGCGCCACGTTCATCGACCCCAGATTGCACGAAATGTCGGTGCCCATGCTGGCATAGCTCAGATCGTCGTTGAAACTGGACGGCGTGTTCACCTGCAGGATTTCCGAGCACAGGTTCGACATGGAAATCCGCCCCTTGATCGGGTTGGCGCGGTTCACCGTGTCTTCGAACAGGATATAGGGATAGCCGCTTTCGAACTGGATTTCCGCGATGGTCTGAAAGAACGCGCGGGCGTTGATCTTGGTCTTGCCGATCTGCGGGTTGTCGACCATCTTGGCGTATTTCTCGGTGACCGAGATTTCGGAAAAGGCGCAGCCATAGACCCGTTCGACGTCATGGGGTGAAAACAGGTACATGTCATCGTTGCGCTTGGCCAATTCGAAGGTCACGTCGGGAATGACCACCCCAAGGCTGAGCGTCTTGATGCGGATCTTTTCATCCGCGTTCTCGCGCTTGGTGTCCAGAAAGCGCAGGATATCCGGGTGATGCGCGTTCAGGTAAACCGCCCCCGCCCCCTGCCGCGCGCCCAGCTGGTTGGCATAGCTGAAGCTGTCTTCCAGCAGCTTCATCACCGGAATGATGCCCGAGCTCTGGTTTTCGATGCCCTTGATCGGCGCGCCATGTTCGCGGATGTTGGTCAGCATCAGGGCCACGCCGCCGCCGCGCTTGGACAGTTGCAGCGCCGAATTGATGCCCCGCCCGATGCTTTCCATGTTGTCTTCCAGCCGCAGCAGGAAGCACGAGACGAATTCGCCCCGCGCGGCCTTGCCCGCGTTCAGGAAGGTCGGGGTCGCGGGCTGGAACCGCCCGTCAAGGATTTCATCCATGATCTGCAGGGCAAGCGCCTCGTCCCCGCGCGCAAGGCACAGCGCGTTCATCACCACGCGGTCCTCGTAGCGTTCAAGGTAGCGTTTCCCGTCGCGCGTTTTCAGCGTGTAGGAGGTGTAATACTTGAACGCCCCCAGAAAGGTGGGAAAGCGGAACTTGCGCGCAAAGGCCGCGCCCCAGATCCGGTGCAGGAATTCGGTGGAATACTGGTCCAGCACGGTGGGGTCGTAATACCCCTTGTCCACCAGATACCCCAGCTTTTCATCCAGCGAATGAAAGAACACGGTGTTCTGGTTCACATGGTCCAGAAAATAGCGCCGCGCCGGCAGCCCCAGCCGCGCCACAAGCCGGGCGCCGTTGCCCGCGCGGCGGGAAAAGAACAGATCGGAAGAGCGGCGTGCAGGGAAAGAGTGTAG
>CAXICP010000243.1:0-5528 GCA_964022595.1 uncultured Salipiger sp. | reverse complement strand
TTGTCCCTGCGTTCGTCGACCAGCGGTTCGATCACCTCGCGGCGCAGCATCGCGATGGCCTCGGGGTCGCGGTAGAATTGCGGCCCGCCGGACATGGCGTCATTTGCCCCGAACCCAGGTTCCCCGCCTTCGGACAAGATCACCCACCCCGCGCGCTAACTGTGCCGGAAACCGTATCACATCGCCAAAGTTGAACAAGGGTTTGGCTGCGCATCTGATGGGCGAAGAGGGTCGGCTAACTTGCGGGCAGCGCCACCTGACATGTCACGTCGGGCTTTGGCTCGGTGGGCGCAGGCGGTTCGGTTTGCGAACAGGGCGCGGGGGGCGCGGCGCCGTGGGTCAAGTCGGAGCCTGCCGGAAACGTCTCGATCGGACCGGCCGCCGCGAACAGGTAGCCCTGAACCAGCCGGCACCCCAGCGAGATCAGCAGCGCCGCGGTTTCGGGCGTTTCGACGCCTTCGGCGATCACCTCAAGCCCGAGGGTGCGCGCAACTTCGATCAGCGCGCGGGCAAAGATTGCATCCTCGTCGCTGCGCGCCGCGTGCTGCACATAGCTGCGGTCAAGCTTGATTATATCGACCGGCCAGTCGCGCAGATGCGCGAAGCCGCCGTAACCGGTGCCGAAATCGTCAAGCGCGACCTTCGCGCCGCGGCTGCGCATTTCCTTGAGGTTCTGAAAGACGGGGCCGTTGATCGCGCCCAGCATGGTGTTTTCCGTGACCTCGATCACCACCTGATGCCAGCCGATGCCGTGGCGCGCCAGCTGGGCTTGCAGGTCGAACACGAATTCGGACTTGATCAGGTCGATCGTCCCAAGGTTCAGCGCAATCGTTTCCTGCCGGAAGCTTGGCCGGCGCGAAAAGCTGCAAAGCGCGCCTTCGACCACGTGGCGGGTGAGCGTTTCGGCCATTTCCGGATCGCACATGACGCTGGAAAATTCGGTCGGGCCCAGCACACCCTTTTGCGGGTGAAGCCAGCGCAACAGCACCTCGAACCCGCTGATGCTGCCGGTGGCAAGATCGACGACGGGCTGGAAATACGGCTTGATCTCATCATTGTGCAGCGCCGCAAGAAAGCGCGGCTTGATCAGCAGCGCGCTAAGGCTTTCGTGGCGCAACGGGTCAAAGATCACGCTGGTGCCGCGCCCGGCGTTCTTGCACGCGTAAAGCGCGGCGTCGGCGCATTGGATCAACGTATCGACGTCGCGTCCGCAGTCCGAACAGGTGGCGCAGCCGATGCTGATGCGCCCCAGGTTGGGCTTGCCGATCCGCGCCGCGGCGCGCTGCACGTCGCTGACGCAATTGGTCATCAGCCGTTCGATGTAACAGCGCCCCTCGGGCGGCAGCGGGATAAGGGCCGAAAATTCGTCGCCCCCGATGCGCCCGATCAGCGCATCCTGCGGCAACGCCCAAGAGATCGCCCGCGCGATTTCCCGCAGGTAGACATCGCCGAAATGGTGCCCGTAGATGTCGTTGACCGATTTGAAATTATCCACGTCGATCATGATGATGGCGTGATCGACATCGCTGCATTCGTCCAGGATGTCGCCACAGCGCATGCGATAGGCGTGCTGGTTGAACAGATGCGTCAGCCCGTCCAACTGCGCCTGCCGTGACAGCCGCTGGCTGCGCTGGACCTCATCGGCGCAGTCGAGTTCCAGCAGCATCAATTCGCGCCAACGCGAAATGGAATGCGCCAGCAACCCCCGTGCGCGGTTCATTTCGGGGATGACGGCGGCCTCGGGGATCCTGCCCAGCTCACGCTGCGTGGCGAGCAGACCGTATAATTCGCCCTTGTCCGAAATGACGGCGCCAAGGACCATTTGCCGCCCGCTTTGGGCCTCGATCGCAAGCGGGGTGGCGCAGGCGCGCGCATGGGCGTCGATCTCTTCCCAGCTTTTGCCGGCGACGCGATCTTGTGCCCATGACAGCAGCGCCGACGCGTCGGCGGTTGCCGGCGCGCAGGGCACGGGGGCGATCCGGGGCAGGCGGTGCGACGGGGCGGGGATGAAATACAGCGCCTCGGTGTCGGGCGTCACAAGGAAGTCAAGGATGCGTTCGACTTCCCGCAAGAACGCCAGCGACGCGGGGCGCGCGCCTTGAAGTTCCGTGGTAACGTTCGATGCAAGCTTCACGAACCGCCAAGTCCTATAAAAAAATCACGAGATCTTGCCGTTCTAAAGCGTACCATACACCGGGCGATCCGCAGGGATCCAACGAAATGCTATGGACGGTGTGTTAAGAAAACCTTAACAACGACCGCCGGTCGCGGCGGGGGCGCAAGATCAGGCGCTGGCGGACGCTTCAGACGGCGATTTCGGCCAGAAGCCAGTCACGAAACCGCATCACATGTTCGCTGCTTCGGGCGCGTTCCGGCAGGATCAGCGCATAGCTTTCGCCCGTGGCAAAGCGGCGCGGGCTGGCCAGCGTCAGCGAGCCGCGTTCAAGCGCCGGGCGGGCGACGATCTCGGGCACGATGCCGATCCCAAGGCCGGCGATGGCGGCATCCACGATCATGTCGAAATGATCCAGCCGAGCGCCGCGCAGGATGCGCCTGGGGTCGGTGTCGGACCCGCGAAACCAGTCCAGCCACAGGGTGGGGCGGGTCGATTGCTGCAACAGGGGTCGTTCCAGCATCTCGGCGTCTTCAAGCCCCGCGCGCCCGCCCAGCAGGTGCGGGGCGGCGATTGTCACCATAGTCTCGGCGATCACCGGTTCGGCCAGCGTTCCGGGCATGTCATGCCCCGCGCGCATAATCGCAAGGTCGAAAGGCTCGCGCCCGAAATCCACCGGCAGCAACCGCGCCGACAGGTCAAGACTGATGTCTGGCGACAGGGCCGCGAACCGCCCAAGCCGGGGAATCAGCCAGATCCGCGCAAGGCTGGGCAGCACCGCCATGCGCAGCACGGCGTCGCGCCCGCCAAAGGCCATTACTCCCATGGCCGCCGCATCCATGTCGCCCAGCAATCTTTCCGCCCGCTCAAGAAACACATGCCCGGCGGGCGAAAGCACCAAGCGCTGGCGCACGCGGTTGAACAGGGCCACGCCCAGCCGATCCTCAAGCGAGGCAAGCGATCGTGACACCGCGCTTTGGGTCAGCCCAAGGCTTCCCGCCGCCATCGTCGTCGTCCCGCGCCGCGCGCATTCGACAAAGGCCGTCAGTTCGGCGACCGAAGGCATGTAGGGCTTGCGCATGGGGGGCTTCCTTTGATCAGGTTTCATGAGTTTACCTCATGATCCGCGCAGATAAAATCGTTTCCCTCCGGCGCTCGGCGGCGTTACCCTGCCGCGCAGGAACGAACAGGAGTCTCAGATGGCCGACGCCCCCCAATTGCGCAGCAAGGACAACCCCGCGCTGGCGCGCTTTTCATGGGAGGATCCGTTTCTTTTCGACGACCAGCTCGAGGAAGACGAACGGATGATCGCCGACAGCGCCCGCGCCTTTGCGCAGGACAAGCTGCTGCCGCGCGTCAACGACGCCTACATGGATGAAACCACCGACCCGGCGATCTTTGCCGAAATGGGTGCGCAGGGCCTGCTGGGCGTCACCGTGCCGGAACAGTACGGCGGCATCGGCGCGGGCTACGTCAGCTACGGGCTTGTCGCGCGCGAGATCGAGCGCGTGGACAGCGGCTACAGGTCCATGATGTCGGTGCAATCCAGCCTCGTGATGTACCCGATCTACGCCTACGGGTCCGAAGAGCAGCGGATGAAATACCTGCCCAAGCTGTCCAGCGGCGAATGGATCGGCTGTTTCGGGCTGACCGAACCGGATGCGGGCAGCGATCCGGCAGGGATGAAGACTCGCGCCATCAAGACCGATGGCGGCTACGTGCTTCGGGGCGCCAAGATGTGGATCTCGAACGCGCCGATCGCGGATGTCTTCGTGGTCTGGGCGAAATCTGACGCGCATGGCGGCAAGATTCGCGGCTTCGTTCTGGAAAAGGGCATGAAGGGGCTGAGCGCGCCGAAGATCGGTGGCAAGCTTTCCCTGCGCGCCAGCATCACCGGCGAGATCGTCATGGATGACGTCGAGGTGGGCGAGGATGCCTTGCTGCCCAATGTCGAAGGGCTCAAGGGGCCGTTCGGCTGTCTGAACCGCGCCCGCTACGGCATTGCCTGGGGCGTGATGGGGGCCGCGGAATTCTGCTGGATGCAGGCGCGCCAGTACGGGCTGGACCGCAAGCAGTTCGACAAGCCCCTGGCCGGCACGCAGCTTTTCCAGAAAAAACTTGCCGACATGCAGACCGAAATCGCGCTTGGCCTGCAGGCGGCGCTGCGGGTGGGCCGGCTGATGGATGGCGCCCGCGCCGCGCCCGAGATGATCAGCCTGATCAAGCGCAACAACTGTGGCAAGGCGCTGGATATCGCGCGCATGGCCCGCGACATGCATGGCGGCAACGGCATCCAGATCGAATACGGGGTGATGCGCCACGCCGCGAACCTTGAAACGGTCAACACCTACGAGGGCACGCATGACGTGCACGCGCTGATCCTTGGGCGGGCGCAAACGGGGATTCAGGCGTTCTTTTGATCACTCTGGCGGGCGTGCGTCCCCCGCTTGCGCTCTGATGCGCGCCGGATCGCGTCGCGCGATCAGCGCGCCACAAGAAGGACGGCGGCGTAATGGCTGGCGGCGGCGGCGATCACATGCGTGTGCCAGATGGCCCGCGCATAGGGGATGCGGCGGGAATGGTGGAACAGCGTGCCGACCGTGTAGATCACGCCCCCCGCCACCAGCAGCCCCAGTTCAAGCCCCGACAGCCGGGTCAGGAACGGCCAGGCCGCGATTCCGCCAAGCCAGCCCTGCGCAAGATAAAGCGCAAAGCCAAGCCGCGCCCAGCGGTGGATCGACAGGAATTTCAGCGTGATCCCCACCAGCGCGATCATCCACGAGGCGGTGGTCAGCACCGCCCCCATGGTTCCGCCGATTCCCAGCAGCGCCATGGGCGTGTAGGTTCCCGCGATCAGCAGGTAGATCGCCGCGTGATCGAACCGGCGCAGGATCGCCCGGCGCGGCGCATGCAGCGTCAGGTTATAGGCGGCGGAAAACGCGAAACTGGCCAGCAGCCCGGCGCCACAGGGCACGATTGGCCAAAAGGCTTCGGTCGGGGCGGCAAGATGCACCCAGACGAACAGCGCCGGCACCGCTCCGATGGCAAGGCAGGCACCGATCAACAGCACCACGCTATCGGCGATATGTTCGGGCATGGAATGGGACAGGACATGGCGGGACATGGCGATGCAAAACGGGTTGGCGGCCTGTCGCCGCTGGGTCGGATCGGCGCGCATCGCCAAGGGTCCGGCGCAAATGCGCGGGGCGCCCGGGCGAGGCGCAGGTGAAGCGGGGCCGGGCGCTGCGGGCCGGCCGGACCTTTGGTGTAGATCCGGCAAAGCGATCGTCGGCGCCTGACGCATTTATACTGGCACAAGCCGGTTACCATTCCGTCAAGGCTGGCCGGGCAGGGCGCCGCGCGGGGGAATGGCCCCGCGCGGCAGCGTGGTCAGGCGGCGGCGCCCCCCGCCGTT
>CAXICP010000242.1:0-5563 GCA_964022595.1 uncultured Salipiger sp. | reverse complement strand
GGGGCACGATCTGCCCGCCATCGACATTCCCGTGCGGGCAAGTTCCCCCGACGCCGGCGAACGGGCCCGGGTGCGCGCCCAAGGGAGGCATCTGGCGCGCCAGGATGACTGGGCTACACTGGCATCGGGCCTGCGCGAGGCGGACGAAGAGCGCGCGACCACGATCGGCGGTGCTCCGGTGGCGCGCCTGTTGGCCGAAGGCGCCTGTTCCGACGCCATCGCCAGCGCCTGCGAAGCGGTGTCGCGCAACGATCCGACCACCGCGCGCGCGATCCTCTACAGCCTGCGCGATTCCATGGAAGGGTCGGAACAGGACCCCTGGCTTGCCTGCACGCTGGCGCTTGGGCATCTGGCCGTCGCGCGCGCCTGGGAAGGCGCCTGCCACAGCCTTGCCGGGCCCGACTGCAGCCCCCTGCACAGGGATGCCCGCGCCCAGCACCTGGAAATCGCGCAGCAGCTTATCGGTCGCTTTGATCCCATCGAATGCGATTCCCCCGCCATCGCGGCGCTGCGCTGCGCATTGCTTGAACTTGACGCGCAGCCCGCCCGCCGGATGATCGACGACTACGAGGATCTGATCGACCTTGGCCCCACCTGCGAGGAACACATGCGCGCGCTCGGGCGCGACCTGTCGCCCGCGCGCTTCGGCAGCTGGAAACGGCTGGACCGCGAGGCCCGGCGCACCGCTGCCCGCGTGGCCGATGTCTGGGGCATGGGCGGCTATGCCTGGGTCTGGTTCGATGCGCTTTGCGTGGCCGAAACCCGCGGTTTTGCCCATGTCGAGGCGGAACTGTTCGTCGAGGGGCTTCACGACATCATGGCGCGCCGCCCCGACCAGCACATGGCCAACACGCTTGCCGCCTTCTGCGGGCTGACCCTGTCGGGGGCCGCATCGCCGCGCGCGCCGCGTGCCCGCATCGCCGACAGTTTCGGCTGGATCGTGCAGGATCACCTGCGCGAGATTCACGCCGACATCTGGGCGCATGCCCGCCCCGGGGCCGGGCTTGACGGCGCCGACGTTGCGGCGCTGGGGCAGCGGCGCGCCCTTTCGGCGTTGGCGGGGCATTTCGCCCATCATCTGGACCGGGGGCGCAAGGTGACCTTTACCGCTGCGGGCGTCGCGTTCGACCCGACGCCTTGCGTGTCCTGCGCCCTTGCCCCCTGCGCCGCTGTGACGTATCCCCATCGCGATCAGCGAGACGAGGATACGCCATGCTTGACCTGACCTACGAGTCCCCGAAACCCAAGGTCATCGCCGGGGCAAAACACGACTGGGAACTGGTGATCGGCATGGAAATCCATGCCCAGGTCGCAAGCCGGGCCAAGCTGTTTTCCGGGGCGTCGACGACCTTTGGCGCCGAGCCCAATTCCAATGTCGCCTTCGTCGACGCGGCCATGCCGGGGATGCTTCCGGTGGTCAATGAATTCTGCATCGAACAGGCGGTGCGCACGGGGCTTGGCCTCAAGGCGCAGATCAACCTGACATCGGCCTTCGACCGCAAGAACTACTTCTATCCCGACCTGCCGCAGGGCTACCAGATCAGCCAGCTGTACCACCCGCTGGTGGGCGAGGGCGAGGTAATCGTGGACATGGAACCGGGCATTGCCCGGCTGGTGCGGATCGAACGCATCCACGTCGAACAGGACGCGGGCAAGTCGATCCATGACATGGACCCGAACATGTCCTTCGTCGACCTCAACCGCACCGGCGTGGCGCTGATGGAAATCGTCTCGCGCCCCGACATTCGGGGCCCCGAGGAAGCGGCGGCCTATGTGTCCAAGATCCGCCAGATCCTGCGCTACCTCGGCACCTGCGATGGCAACATGCAGAACGGCAACCTGCGCGCCGACGTGAACGTGTCGGTCTGCAAGCCCGGCCAGTACGAGAAATACCAGGCCAGCCAGGATTTCAGCCATCTTGGCACGCGCTGCGAGATCAAGAACATGAACTCGATGCGGTTCATCCAGGCGGCCATCGACTTCGAGGCCAGGCGCCAGATCGCCATCCTTGAATCGGGCGGCAGCATCGATCAGGAAACCCGCCTGTACGATCCCGACAAGAACGAAACCCGCTCGATGCGGTCCAAGGAGGAAGCACATGATTACCGCTACTTCCCCGACCCCGACCTGCTGCCGCTGGAGATCGAGCAGGGCTGGGTCGATGACATCGCCGCATCCCTTCCCGAACTGCCCGATGAGAAAAAGGCGCGCTTCGTCAAGGATTTCGGCCTGTCGGAATATGACGCGGGCGTGCTGACCGCCGAGGTGGCCAATGCCGCCTATTTCGAAGAGGTCGCGGCCACGGCGGGCGACGGCAAGCTGGCCGCCAACTGGGTCATCAACGAGCTGTTCGGCCGCCTGAAAAAGGAAGGCCACGACATCGGCGAAAGCCCGGTCGCCCCGGCGCAGCTGGCGGCCATCGTGCGGCTGATCAAGTCCGACGCGATCAGCGGCAAGATCGCCAAGGACCTGTTCGAAATCGTCTACACCGAAGGGGGCGATCCCGAAGCCATCGTCGAAGAACGCGGCATGAAGCAGGTCACCGACACCGGCGCGATCGAAACCGCCGTGGACGAGATCATCGCCGCCAACCCCGCGCAGGTCGAAAAGGCCAAGCAGAACCCCAAGCTTGCGGGCTGGTTCGTGGGGCAGGTGATGAAGGCCACGGGCGGCAAGGCAAACCCCAAGGCCGTCAACCAGATCGTCGCGGCCAAGCTGGGCCAGTAAGGCCAGGCCGTGCTGCCGAAACGCCCGGGCGTTTTCGCGTCAGCACA
This sequence comes from uncultured Salipiger sp., assembly GCA_964022595.1. GTDB lineage: Bacteria > Pseudomonadota > Alphaproteobacteria > Rhodobacterales > Rhodobacteraceae > Salipiger. Next base: position 2,789 of record CAXICP010000242.1, on the reverse strand, counting down.
GCGTCGGCGCCGCCGAAATCCGTCATTGCTCTGGCCCGCCGGAGGGCGGCGCGCTAGCTTCCTGTCATCAGGAGGTAACGCCATGGCCGGAGGCTGGAGCCGCGACGGAGCGGTAAGCGAACAGATCGAAGCGTCGATCTCGGACGAATTGAAGCGGTTGCAGGCGCGGCGCGCCCCGGTGGGCGAAAGCCGCATCGACTGCGCCGAATGCGGCGAACCGATCCCGGAAAAACGCCGCGTGGCGATCCCGGGCGTCAAGCTGTGCATCGATTGCCAGCAGGACCGCGACGGCGCCTACCAGTCGCGCGGGGGCATCAATCGGCGCGGTTCGAAGGATTCGCAGCTGAAGTGATCAGTCGCGATCCCGGTCCCTTGGCGGGATGGCGGCGCGTTTCAGCCCCGCCCGCCACAGGGGAACCACGTCCAGCGCCGCCACCGCGACGCCCAGCGGGATCATCCAGAATCCCAGGATCGGCAGGAAGCCCAGCACGCCGCCGACCATCAGCAACGCGCCCAGCAGCAGGCGCAGCCCGGGCGGCACGCGCCGGCGCACGCGCACCTGAAAGCGCATCAGCCGGGTTTTCAGGCTGCGTCCGTCGGATTTTCCGGGGGGCTGGATCATAGGGGTCCTTGTGGCGGCGCGAGGCGGGACTTCACAAGGTGGGGTGCAGGGCATCGCGATCAAGAGGCCCCGAAGCGATCGGCGCGGCCTTGCCGGGGCAGGGCCGCGCCGGGGCGTCAGTCTTCCATCGCTTCCAGCTCGTCGATGAACCCTTCGATCATCGACAGGCCCTTGTCCCAGAAGCTGGGATCGCTTGCATCCAGCCCGAAGGGCGCAAGCAGTTCCTTGTGGTGCTTCGATCCACCGGCCTTGAGCATGTCGAAATACTTGTCCTGGAAGCCTTCGGGGTTTTCCTGGAATTCCGCGTAAAGCGCGTTCACCAGCCCGTCGCCAAAGGCATAGGCGTAGACGTAGAAGGGCGAGTGCACGAAATGCGGGATATAGGCCCAGAAGGTTTCATAGCCGGGCATGTAGTCGAACACCGGCCCAAGGCTTTCGGCCTGCACCGACATCCACAGCGCGTTGATGTCATCGGGGGTCAGTTCTCCGCCGCGCCGGGCATCATGCAGCTTGCATTCGAAATCGTAGAAGGCGATCTGCCGGACCACGGTGTTGATCATGTCCTCGACCTTGCCGGCGAGCATGACCTTGCGTTCCTTTTGGTCCTTGGCCCCGTCCAGCATGGCGCGGAAGGTCAGCATTTCGCCGAACACCGACGCGGTTTCCGCCAGCGTCAGCGGGGTCGACGCCAGCATCTCGCCTTGCCCTGCGGCCAGCACCTGGTGCACGCCGTGGCCAAGTTCATGCGCCAGCGTCATCACGTCGCGCGGTTTGCCAAGGTAGTTCAGCATCACATAGGGGTGCACGTCGGTCACCGTGGGGTGGGCGAACGCGCCCGGCGCCTTGCCCGGCTTCACGGCGGCGTCGATCCAGCCCTTGTCAAAGAACGGCTGCGCGATGTCGGCCATGCGCGGATCGAACCCGGCATAGGCATCCATCACCGTCTTTTGCGCCTCGTCCCAGCCCACGATGCGGTCGCTTTCCATGGGCAGCGGCGCGTTGCGGTCCCAGATCTGCATCGTGTCCAGCCCCAGCCACCTGGCCTTGAGCTTGTAATACCGGTGCGACAGGCGCGGGTAGGCGGACACGACCGCGTTGCGCAGCGCCTCGACCACTTCGGGTTCCACGTCGTTGGACAGGTGGCGGCCCATCTGCGGCGACGGCATGCCGCGCCAGCGGTCCATGATTTCCTTTTCCTTGGCCTGCGTGTTGTGCACGCGCGCAAAGGTCTTGATGTTCTCGCCAAAGACCCGGGCCAGTTCCTGCGCGGCGGCCTCGCGCTTGGAGCGGTCCTGTTCGGTCATCTGGGTAAGGGTGGTTTCGATGCCCATCTCTTCGCCGTCGATGGTGAAGGTCAGCCCCGAGATGGTCTCGTCGAACAGCTTCATCCAGGCATCGCCGACCACGCCCATGTCGTGCAGGAAACGTTCCAGCTCGTCTGACAGCTGGTAGGGTTTCATCGCGCGCACCCGGTCGAAGGCGGGCTTGTAGCGCGCCAGTTCGTCGCTGGCATCGAACAGCGCGGCGTAGGCATCATCGGGCAGGGTGTTCAGTTCCAGCGAAAAGAACACCAGCGGCGTGGTGTAGATCGTCACCTTTTCCTGCAGGTCCGACAGGAATTTCGCGCGCTCGGCGTCGGTGGTGTGCTGGTAATAGCGCAGCCCCGCGAACGACATCAGCCGCCCGCCGATCGCCTCGATCTTTTCGTGGCGCTGGACCATTTCCAGGAAGGCGGCGGCATCCAGCGACGCGAGCTTGCCCTCGTAATCGGTGGCAAAGCGCGCGCAGGCGTCTTCCAGCCAGTCCATGTCGCGTTTCAGCTCGGGCGCGTCGGGGGCGGGGTACAGATCGGTCAGGTCCCATTCCGGCAGATCGCCCAGGTCGCGACCCCCCGAGACAGAGGCGTCGAAGGTGCGGCGGTCATGGCCGGGGCGGGGCAGGGAAAACGGAAGCATGCGGATCCTCGTGATGACGGTTTGGCCTTAGACATAGGGGCCGCGCCTTGCGAAAGGCAATGGGCGCGGGCGATTTTGGTCACCGCGATCAGCCGTAAAGCGCCAGCATCTCGTGCAGGTCATCCAGCGTGTTGGCCTCTTGCGCGGGTTTGTCGTGGCGCCAGCGGGCCATGCGGGGAAACCGCAGGCTAAGCCCGGATTTGTGCCGGGGC
>CAXICP010000241.1:0-5565 GCA_964022595.1 uncultured Salipiger sp. | reverse complement strand
GCCACGGGCAAGAACGTGGGCGACGATTTCCGCGAGCGCAAGCTGACCCTGCCGGTCATCAAGGCCGTGGCCGCCGCCGATGACACCGAGCGCGCGTTCTGGAAGCGCACCATCGAAAAGGGCGACCAGACCGAGGGTGATCTTGAACACGCGCTGGCCCTGCTTGATCGGCACGGCGCGCTTGAGGCCACGCGCAAGGACGCCCTGGAATGGGCCGAAACCGCCAAGGTGGCGATGCGCGCCCTGCCGGAAAGCGACATGCGCGAAGTGCTGATCGACCTGGCCGATTTCGTGGTGGCGCGGCTTTACTGAGCGCCCTGCGCAAGGCGCGGCGCCGCCTGTCGTGACTGATCGCCCAGCAATCCGCCCGCGACCCACCAGTCCGGTTTCGCGCGCCCGATCTGGCGCGCTGCCGCATGGGCATCCGCCTCGCGCGCGAACAGCCCGAAACAGGTCGCGCCCGACCCGGACATGCGCGCAAGCCCGCAGCCGGGCTGCGCCCCCAGGGCAGTCAGCACAAGGTTGATCACCGGCTCGACCCGCCGCGCGGGCGCTTCCAGATCGTTGCGCATTTCCTTCAGAAAGGCGATCAGCCCCGCCGCGCCGACAAGGTCCGGCAAGGCATCCGGCATCGGGGGATTGTCCCGCGTTTCCAGGGCGTTGAATATAGCCGGTGTCGACACCGGGCGACGCGGGTTCACCAGCACCGCCGCCACGGGGGGCAGCGTGACCGGGTCCAGACGCTCGCCAATGCCGCGCACCCGAACCGGGCGCGAGGCCAGGCACATGGGAACATCCGCGCCCAATGCCAGCGCCTGCGCATCATCGACGGCGCCGCCGTGAAATGCTGCCATGCCGCGCAGGGTGGCGGCGGCATCCGCCGATCCTCCGCCGATGCCCGAAGACGATGGCAAGCGCTTGTCCAGCACCAGCGCCGCGCCCTGCCCCGACAGCGCCGCCGCCCGCAGGGCCAGGTTGCGCATGTCTGACGGAACCCCGGCGGATTCAGGGCCTTCGACCGTCAGCGACAGCCCGGCGCCCGCCCCTATGGTGATGCGGTCCCCGACCGGCGCGAAGACCACGAGCGAATCCAGCAGGTGATAACCATCGGGCCGCCGCCCGGTCACGTGCAGCGCAAGGTTGATCTTCGCCGGGGCGAAGACCTCAGTTTTCGTCATTGGCGACCCGAAGCGGCGGCTGACCCTCTTCGGCCAGCACCTGGTCCAGCCCGACGCGCAGCTTTTCGCGCACCCTTTCGGGGTCAAGTTCGTCAGAGGCGTCTTCCCAATCGACGAAGCTGAGCGCGCGCTGCCATTGGAACCGCGCCTCGGTCTTGCGGCCCACGGCCCAGTAGACATCGCCAAGATGGTCGTTGACCACCGGGTCCACCGCCATTAGTTCGGCGGCGCGTTCCATGTGGGTCACCGCCTCGTCATAGCGGCCCAGCTTGTAAAGCGCCCAGCCCAGGCTGTCGACGATATAGCCGCTTTCGGGCTGCGCCTGCACCGCCTGTTCGATCATCGCCAGCGCCTCGTCCAGCTTTTGCTGATGTTCGACCAGCGAATAGCCAAGGTAGTTGAGCACTTGCGGCTGGCCCGGGTTGATCGAAAGCGCCTTGCGGAAATCGGCTTCGGCCTCGTCCCAGGCATCGCGGCGTTCGTTGCTGATGCCGCGCGCGTAATACAGGAACCACTGGGCCGGGTTTTCCTCGTCAAAGGCGGCAAGCGCGCGGGTGTAGGCGGCGACCGCATCGTCGTAGCGTTCAAGCTGGCGCAGCAGATCGCCAAGGGCCGACTGCACCGTCGCCTCGTCGCCATGGGTCGAGGCAAGCTGTTCCAGCACCTCGATCGCCGCATCGGTCTTGCCCTGCGCGCGCAGCGCATCGGCGCGCCCCAGTTCCGCCGCGTGGAAATCGGGATCGTCGCGCGGCACTTTCTTGTACTCGGCCACGGCCAGATCGTATTGTTCCAGGCTTTCCAGCAGCGACGCCGTCATCAGGATCGCGCCGGAATGATCCGGGCGCAGGTATTCGGCAACGCGGGCGTAAAGCAGGGTGAAATCGTCGTTCGCCTCGTTCGAAAGCGCGCCGGCAAGGGTGTAGAACACCTCGGCGATGCCATCGCGGGCGCTGCGAACATAGGTGAAGGGCAGGACATCGCCATCGACAAGCCGCTGGCGCATCACGTCCAGCGCCGGGTCGCGCGGTTCGGGGAATCCTTCGTCGATCATCGCGACCGCTTCGGGCTGGCGGCCAAGCTGGCTCAGGATCTCGGACCGGGCCATGACGGCGCGGCGGGTCAGCTGCATGGTCCCGGCGCGGCGCGCGGCAAAGACCGCCTCGGCGCCTTCGAAATCGCCCACGGATGCCAGCGCCATCGCCCGGTGGTATTCCGCGAACGAGCTTAGCCCGCGTTCCTGCCCCAGCGTGTCAAAGGCCGCCTGCGCGGCGGTCATGTCGCCGCGCCCAAGTTCGGCCCAGGCCCGCGCCAGCCCGTCGACAAGCGGCCCGATGGCCAGCCCGTCGTCGATCCGTGCAAGAAGGCCGGCGAAATCGTCCGACGCGGCCAGCCCGGCCACCTGCGCCATGTGGCCCACCTGGCTTTGGAACCCGGCATCGGAAAGCCGGTCGGCCAGTTCCACCGCGTGGGCGACATCGCCCAGCGACAGGTTGGCCAGCACCGCCCGTTCCATCAGCGCGGGATTGTCCGGATCGAAGGCGACGGCCCGCCCGTAATATTCAGCGGCGGCCTTGAAATCGCCAAGGAAGCTTGCCTGCCGCGCCGCAAGATAGCCCCCCGACAGGCTGTTGGCCGCCACCGGCCCCGCAAGCCCTGCCGCGAGCGCCAGCGCAAGCGCCGCCCCGCGCAGGGGGCCGAACGTCCTTGATGCCATGCCTGTTGCCTCCGTTCATGGTGGCGAAAGCCTAGCTTGCCCCATGCCGACACGCAATGAGCGGCGGCTTCACGCCCCCGTCATTGCGCCCGGAAGCAATCACAGCAGATCCAGCTTGCGCGCCAGCTTGGCATCCAGCGATGACAGCCCGCCCACGTCATGGGTGCACAGCACCACCGACACCTTGTTGTAGACGTTGGACCATTCGGGATGGTGGTTCCACTTTTCCGCCCAGAAGGCGGCGCGGGTCATCCAGGCAAACGCTTCGATGAAATCGGCGAAGACATAGGTCTTTTCCATGGCATCGCGGCCCTGGGTCATCGCCCAGCCATTGGCCAGTAGCGGGGCAAGAATGGTTTCTCGCGCGGTGTCCGACAGCTTTTCGGTCATTGCTGTTCCTCCATGGTGGCCTTGCGGAAGGGGCCGTAGGCGGTAAGGATCTCGATATCCTCATCCACCGCGCGGCGCTCTTCTTCCAGATAACGCGCAACGGCGCTGGCGAAACCCTTGTCGGCAATCCAGTGCAGGCTGTGGGTCTGGGTCGGCAGATACCCGCGCGCCAGCTTGTGCTCGCCCTGCGCGCCGGCTTCGACGCGGGCCATGCCATGGGCGATGGCGTAGTCGATGGCCTGGTAGTAGCAGGCTTCGAAATGCAGGCAGGGGTGGTCTTCGATGCAGCCCCAGTACCGCCCGTAAAGCGTGTCGCGGCCGATGAAATTCAGCGCCCCCGCCACGGGCACGCCGTCCCGTTCCGCCAGCACCAGCGCGATATCGTCGCGCAGCGTTTCATGGGCGATCGCGAAGAAGGCCCGCGTCAGGTAGGGCGTGCCCCACTTGCGCGCACCGGTGTCCTGGTAAAACCGCCAGAAGGCATCCCAATGCTCGGGCTCGATCTCGGCCCCGGTGAGCAGGCGAAGCTGCCCGCCAAAGCCCTGCGCGGTGCGGCGTTCCTTGCGGATGGTCTTGCGCTTGCGCGCGTTAAGGCTGGCTAGAAAGCCGTCGAAATCCGCGTAACCGTCGTTTTCCCAGTGAAACTGCTGGGTGGTGCGCCGCATCAGGCCCATTTCCTCGCCCGCGATGGCCTCATCTTCGGTGCAGAAGGTGACATGCAGCGAACTGACGTCATTTTGCGACGCGAATTGCACGGCGCCCTGCACCAGCGCGGAAATCCCGGTGATCTCGTGCCCGGGGCGGGCCAGAAACCGGCGCCCCGTGGCGGGGGTGAAGGGCACGGCGATCTGAAGCTTGGGGTAATAGCGCCCGCCCGCGCCTTCATAGGCATGGGCCCAGGAATGGTCGAAGATGTATTCGCCCTGGCTGTGCCCCTTGGCATAAAGCGGCGCCACGGCGATGATCTGTCCGTCCATCTCGGCGGCCAGGTAGCGCGGCTCCCAGCCGGTGCCCTGCCCCACCGATCCCGACGCTTCCAGCGCATGCAGGAACCGCCAGGTTGTGAACGGGTCCAGCGGGCGGCCGCCATCCGCCGCCTCGGGGCAGGCGCAGGCGTCCCAGTCCGCCGGGGCGATCTGGTCAAGCGACGTCAGGACGTTGACGGCAATCGTCCCGTCAGGCTGGTTGCTGGTCTGTTCTGTCATTCTGCGCGGTCCCCTGCCCCACATTTGGCGCGGTGCGCGAAGGGTTCAAGCGGCGTATCCCTCGAAGGTGATGTTCTGCGCGATCTTGCGCGCCTGCACTTCCTGTTCGGGGGATCGCACCGTCCAGCACAGCACCGCCGCGCAGGCGCGTTTCAGTTCGGCCACGCGCGGGCGGCCAAGGTCGGACTTGTCGTGGCTGATGAAACAGGCGCCGACCGCGTCGTAATCGGGAATGCCGCGCAGCCGCGCGCGGGTCGCCTCGCGCACGAGCGGTTCGTCATCCGGATCCCAGCCGCAGGTGGTCAGCCCGCGCGGCAGACCCGGCGCCAGCCGCGCCATCGCCGCCACCGACGCAGGGTTGAAGGACATGACCGCGACCGGCCCGATATAGCCCGACAGCGCCCGTGCGGCGGCGGCTTCCAGCGTGCCGACATTGGGGCCCATGGCGCCGTCCTGATCCTTGATTTCGACAAGAAGCGGCGCCTTGCCGCCCACCAGTGCCAGAACCTGCGCCAGGGTCGGAATGGATTCCTGCCCGTGGCGCAGCTGGATCGCGCCCAGTTCGGCGGCGCTGTGCTGGCGCACCGCCCCCGTCTGCGTCGTCAGCCGCGACAGGTCGTAATCGTGGAACACCATCGCCTCGCCGTCGCGCGACAGTTGCAGGTCGATTTCGATCCCGTAGCCGGCCTGGATCGCGGCGGAAATCGCCGCAAGCGAATTTTCCGGTCGCCCCCGCGCGGTGTCGTGCAGGGCGCGGTGGGCGATGGGCCGTTCAAGAAAGGCGGGCGGCAGTTGCATCAGGCCAGCTCGAAGATGCCTTCGATTTCCACCGCGACGCCAAGCGGCAGCGATGCCGCCGACACGGCCGAACGGGCGTGCTTGCCCGCGTCGCCCAGCACCTCGACCAGCAGGTCCGAGGCGCCGTTCACGACCTTGGGTTGTTCGGTGAAATCGGGCGTGGAATTCACGAAGGCGGTCAGCTTGACCACGCGCTTGAACCGGGTCCAGTCGCCGCCGCAGGCCGCGCGGACCTGGGCCAGCAGGCTAAGCGCGCAGGTGGCGGCGGCCTGTGCCCCGC
>CAXICP010000240.1:0-5595 GCA_964022595.1 uncultured Salipiger sp. | reverse complement strand
CCGCGCCATGATGAACAACTTCGCCATCGCGGTGTCTGTTGGTCTGCAATACGGCGTGCCGCTGGAAGAATTCGTCGACGCCTTCACCTTCACCAAGTTCGAGCCTGCCGGCATGGTTCAGGGCAACGACAGCATCAAGAATGCCACGTCGATCCTTGATTACATCTTCCGCGAACTGGCCGTCAGCTACCTTGACCGCACCGATCTTGCGCATGTCAAACCGTCCGGCGCCAGCTTCGACGATCTGGGCCGGGGCGAAGAGGAAGGCGTGAACAACGTCAAGGAACTGTCGGAAACCACCGCCGCGCGCTCGCTTGAAATGCTCAAGCAGATCTCGTCGACGGGCTATCTGCGCAAGCGTCTGCCGCAAGAACTGGTCGTGCTTCAGGGCGGGCAGGCAACCGGCACCGGCGGCATGTCTGGCGTGGCAAGCGACATGGTGACACAAAGCACCGTCGCCACGCTGACCGGCACCACCTCGGCCACGGCGATGGATGCGCGGGTGAAGGCCAAGATGCAGGGCTACGAAGGCGAAGCCTGCGGCGAATGCGGCAATTACACGCTGGTGCGCAACGGCACCTGCATGAAGTGCAACACCTGCGGGTCGACCTCGGGCTGTAGTTGATGTGAACACGAGGGCGGGGCGCGTTGCGTCCCGCCATGCTCCGGGGCGGCTGCGGTCGACCTCGTCGCGGGCAAGGCCGCAGGCGAATGCCAGTCGGGCGGTAAACGACAAGCCTTGTCAGCGAACCTTGGGCCTTCCATGCGGAAGGCCCTTTTTTTATGGCTTTGGCAGCCCTGTTTCGGGTCTTCCCGAAATCCCGAAACTGGGTGGGCAAAGGGGCGGCGCGCGAAAGACTCGGCGTTGCAAGCGAAGGGGCGCGCGCCTATAGCAAGGCATGAACCGCGATCCCAAGTCCCTCATCCGTCTCGCGCGGGAAAACGGCGAGGATGCCGTGGCCGAACCTCTTGATCTTGGGGTGCGGGTGCGCGAGCTGCGCAAGGCGCGCGACTGGACGCTGGAACAGGCCGCGCGCGAGGCGGGGCTTGCCCGATCGACATTGTCCAAGATCGAAAACGGGCAGATGTCTCCGACGTATGATGCGCTCAAGAAGCTGGCGACGGGCTTGGGGATCGGCGTGCCGCAGCTTTTCACGCCTCCGAAAAAGGACCAGGTGTCGGGGCGCATGATCCACACCCGCGACGGCGAGGGGCTGCACCAGGCGACCACCACATACGAACATGAACTGCTTGCCGAAAGTCTGACGAAGAAAAAGATGCTGCCCTATCGCGCCCGGGTGCGGGCGCGCAGCATGGATGAATTCGACGGCTGGGTGCGGCACGACGGCGAGGAATTCCTGCTGGTGCTGACCGGCATCATCCAGCTGTACACGGAATTCTACGAACCCATCGAGATGCGCCGCGGCGACAGCGCCTATTACGACGCCAGCATGGGCCACAACGTGGTTTCGGTCAGCCCCGAGGATGCAAGCATCCTCTGGGTCACGTCCCTGGGCTGACCGGCGGTTTCAGCGTTCCAGATCGCGCGCAAGCGCCACGATCCGCGCCAGTTCGTCTTCGGCGCCCAAGGCATCCGCTTCGGCGCCCGTCCATTCATGTCCGCCGGTGTGGCGCAGCACGTCGGACAAATCCGACCCGTCGGCCATCGACTGCGCCACTGCGGGGGGCGCAGGGCGAAAGCGGTCAAGCAATCTGAGCATCACGTCATCCTCCTGCCGGCAAGCATGCACCGCAATGCCCGCCCGATCCATCATCCTTTTGGATTGCCACCGCGCCGGTCAGCCCGACATGCGCGACAGCTGATAGGTCATGCCTTCACCGAAAAGCAGATCCTCGACTTCTTCGCGTGCTTCGAAAAGCGTCAGATCCTGCTGTTCCGCGACCATTTCAGCGACAAGTTCCAATCGCGCCGGCGGGGTCGGCAACGCACTGGCGGCGAGCCCCGGAAACCGTTCATCAAGACGGCGCGCGGCGAGATCCCAATTGCTGGCAACGCTATTCCATTCCATGGTTTTTCTCCTCCCGGTCTAGTCAGCAAGGGAGAACGCGCAAAGGCCCCGAGGGTTCCTTTGGCGCGGCCCGTTTCACTCTACCACGGCGAGAAGATTCGCGGGACGGGTCGCGGGCGTTATTTTTCCGGCAGCAATCCGCGCGGCGCAAAGCGCAGCACCACCAGCAGGATCACCCCCATGGTCAGCAGGCGCATGTGCTGCACCGATCCCAGCAGGTGATCGCGCAAGGCAGACCCTTCGGCCATGCCCGAGGTGGCAAGCTGCATCGCCCACTGGCCGATGGGTTCGACCTGAACCCACAGGAACCACACAAGAAATCCACCCAGAACCGCCCCAAGGTTGTTGCCCGACCCGCCAACGATCACCATCACCCAGATCAGGAACGTGTAGCGCAGCGGCTGGTAGCTGGAAGGCGTGAGCTGACCGTCAAGCGTGGTCATCATGGCGCCCGCGATGCCACACAGCACGCTTCCCAGCACAAAGACCTGAAGGTGGCGCGCGGTGACGTTCTTGCCCATCGCCGCGGCGGCTTCCTCGTTGTCGCGAATGGCGCGCATCATCCGCCCCCAGGGCGAGCGCAGCGCAAGCTCTGCCAGCACCAGAAGCGTGACCAGGACGGCGGTGAACAGGACCGAATAGCCCAGCTTGACGAAAAGCGTCGATGCGGTGGTGGCGTCCAGCCCCAGGGCATCGGCGCGCGCGACGAATTCGGCGGATCCCTGAAGGTCGACCTCGTAAGGCACGGGCCGGGGCAGGCCGATCACATTCTTGACGCCGCGCGCCAGCCAGTCCTCGTTCTTGAGCACGGCGATGACGATCTCGGCGATCCCGAGCGTGGCGATGGCAAGATAGTCCGATCGCAGCCCCAGCGCGGTCTTGCCGATCATCCAGGCGGCGCCGGCGGCCAGCAGCCCGCCAACGGGCCAGGCCAGAAGCACCGGCAGGCCCAGCCCGCCAAGATAGCCCGTGGCGGCGGGGTTCACCGCCTCGACCGCGCCGACGGCCGGGTCCAGCACCCAGCGATAGGCGACGAACCCCAGCACCGCGATGACGGCAACCGCAAGCCCGCGCCGCCCGCGCCCCAGGCCGCGCCAGGCAAGAGCGGCAAGCGTGATCGTCGCCGCGCCCAGCATCAGCGCGGCAATGATGCGCCCGCCGCCCGCGTTCCACGCCTCGGGCACGGGCGCGGCGGAGGTCAGCACGACGGCAAGGCCGCCAAGCGCCACGAAACCCATCACCCCGACGTTGAACAGCCCCGCAAGGCCCCATTGCAGGTTTACCCCAAGGGCCATGATCGCGCTGACCAGCCCCATGTTCAGGATGATCAGCGCCGAATTCCAGCTTTGCAGCAGCCCGGTTCCGACGATCAGCGCGGCGACCAGCGCGAAAAGGGCAGGCGTCCTCATATGGATTTTCCCTTGAACAGGCCGGTGGGGCGGAACAGCAGCACGACGATCAGGATCACGAAGCTGACCGCGTATTTGTAATCGGTCGACAACAGCTGCACGAGGCCCTCGGGCTGCCATGCTTCGGGCAGCAGGTAGCCCAGCACCTTTTTCCAGGCATAGGTGAACAGCACCTCGGAAAAGGCGATGATAAAGCCGCCAGCGATGGCGCCCACCGGGCTGCCGATTCCGCCCACGATGGCGCTGGCGAAGATCGGCAGCAGCAACTGGAAATAGGTGAACGGCTTGAAGCTCTTGTCCAGCCCGTACAGCGTGCCCGCCACGACCGCGAGCGCCGCGACGATGATCCAGGTCACGCGCACCACGGTTTCGGGGTTGATGCCCGACAGCAGCGCAAGGTCTTCGTTGTCGGAATAGGCGCGCATCGACTTGCCGGTGCGCGTGTGATTGAGAAACCAGAACAACAGCGCCACCACGATCACCGCCGTCACCACCGTGATCGCCTGCGTGGATTTCAGCGCCAACCCCTCGTCAAGGCCGCTCCAGGCCTTGAAGTCGCGGGCCGAGATCAGGAACCGCTCTCCGTCGGCGAAGTTCTGATCGTCGGGGCCGATGACGAACCGGGTCAGTCCGTTGTAGATGAACATCACGCCCATGGACACGATGACAAGGATCACCGGCTTGACCTTCTGGGCGCGGTAAAAGCGATAGACGACGCGGTCGGTCGCCAGCACCAGCGCCGCCGCGCCGGCGATGCCAAAGGGGATGGCAAGCAGCGCCGTGGGAAGCGGGCCAAGGCCGATCCCGAGCGATTGCAGCGCCCAGGTCGCCAGAATGGTGACCATCGTACCGATCGCCATGGTGTCGCCATGGGCAAAGTTGGAAAACCGCAGCACCGCGTAGACCAACGTGACCCCAAGCGCGCCAAGCGCAAGCTGGCTGCCATAGGCCAGCGCCGGGATCAGTACGAAATTGGCCAGCGCCACAAGCGCGTTCAGCACGTCCATCCGTTGCACTCCTGATGGCCGCGTGGGCCGTTAGTTGTTCGCACCATGATTGAACTTCGCCTTGTAACCAGCTTACCCGCCAAGGAAACTGCGCCGAACCTGCGCATCGTTCAGCAGGTCGCGCCCGCTACCGGTATGGGCGTTGGCGCCCTGGACAAGCACATAGGCCTTGTCGGCGATTTCAAGCGCCTGGCGCGCGTTCTGTTCGACCATCAGCACCGGCAGGCCGGTGCGCGCCACCTCGATGATCCGGTCGAAAAGTTCATCCATCACGATGGGCGACACGCCCGCCGTGGGCTCGTCAAGCATCAGCACCTTGGGCCGCGTCATCAGGGCGCGCCCCACGGCGACCTGCTGGCGCTGGCCGCCCGAAAGCTCACCCGCGGGCTGGCGCCGCTTTTCCTTGAGGATCGGGAAAAGGTCATAGACCTGCGCCATCGTGTCGCGAAAATCGTCGCTGCGGATGAAGGCGCCCATTTCAAGGTTTTCTTCCACGGTCATCGTGGCGAAGATGTTGTGGGTCTGGGGCACAAAGCCCATGCCCTTGCGCACCCGCGCCTGGGGGCTGAGCGCGCTGATATCCTCGCCGTCCAGCCGCACCGAACCTTCGCGCAGATCCAGCATTCCGAACATCGCCTTCATTGCGGTCGACTTGCCCGCGCCGTTGGGCCCGACGATGACGGCGATCTCGCCGCGTTCGACAGCGATGGTGCAGCCATGCAGAATCGCGGGGCCGCGCCCGTAGCCGCCGGTCATGGACTCGCCGATCAGGAAGGGCGCCGAAGCGCCTGGCGCCATTACGGAATCGCGCGCGGCGCTCATGCGGAGGCTTCCTTGTTCTTCAGCCCGGTCCCAAGGTAGGCTTCGATCACCGCGCCGTTCGCCTTTATCTCGTCGATGGTGCCGGTGGCGAGCGTCTTGCCCTCGGCCATCACGATGACCGGATCGCAGATGCGCCCGATGAAATCCATGTCATGTTCGATGACGCAGAATGTATAGCCCCGCTCGGCGTTCAGCCGCGTGATCGTGTCGGCGATGGTCATCAGCAGCGTGCGGTTCACGCCGGCGCCGACCTCGTCCAGGAACACGATCTTGGCGTCGACCATCATCGTGCGCCCAAGTTCCAGCAGCTTTTTCTGCCCGCCCGAC
>CAXICP010000239.1:0-5617 GCA_964022595.1 uncultured Salipiger sp. | reverse complement strand
GATGCCCGACGGCGACAGCGGCGTGGCGGGGTTTCTTGCGGCCATCGCATCGCAGAATTCGACGCGGCTGCTGTCGACCCCGTCGATCGTGACGCTGAACAACCAGGAAGCCGAAATCGTCGTGGCGCAGAACGTGCCCTTTGTCACCGGCGCCTATTCCACCGTGGGCGAAAGCGCCGTGGAAAACCCGTTCCAGACCGTGGAACGGCAGGATGTCGGGCTGACCCTGACCGTGACGCCGCAGATCAACGCCGACCGCACGGTCAAGATGGCGATCCAGCAGGAGGTGTCGAACCTGACCAGCGCCGAAAGCGCGGCGGGGGGCGAGATCACGTCGAAGCGGGCGCTGTCGACCACGGTTCTGGTGCAGGACGGCAACGTCATCCTTCTGGGCGGGCTGCTGGAAAACGGCTCGGGCGCGGCGGGGCAAGAGGTGCCGGGCCTTGCCGACCTGCCGCTGGTGGGCGGGCTGTTCCGGTCCAAGAACACCAACCGGGCGCAGCGGGTGCTGCTGGTGCTTTTGCGCCCGCAGGTGGTCGAAACCGAAGCCGAGGCGCGCCGCATGACGCGCCATGTCGCCGCCAAGTCGCGTGAGGCCAGCCGCGCCATCGCGCCCCTGAACGGGGAACGCAGCCCGCGCACCCCGGCGCAGGCGCTGCCGTTCGATGGCGCCGACCTGAACCAGCCGTTCGACGCGGGCTTTGTCGATGACGTGGCGCAGCGGCGAAATTACCCTCCGCTGCCCAGCCGCCTGCGGTTCCCCGGCGACTGAGCGCTGTGCCATGGACATTTCGCGCCTGCCCTTTGCCTTTGCCCGCGACCAGCAGGTCCTGATCGACGGCACCCGGCTTGTTACCGGCCCCGAGGCGGGGCTTGCGGGCCTGCGCGAGGCGCAGCGCAGGCTGGCGGGCGCGACCGTCCAACTTGAAGAACTGGATCGCGCCGGGTTCGAGGCGGCGCTGGCGCAGGTCTATAACGAAGCGGATGACGGGCTGCAGCAGGGCTCGGGTTCCGAGCTGCTGTTCGATCTTGAAGAAACCCCCGCCGGCACGCGCCAGCGCGACCTGCTGGACGATGCCGGGGACGCTCCGGTGATCCAGCTGGTCAACCGCCTGCTGCGCCGCGCGGTCATGAGCGGCGCGTCGGATCTGCATGTCGAGCCGCATGAAAAGGGCCTGCGCGTGCGGATGCGGATCGACGGGTTCCTGCAGGAAATCATGGACCGCTCCGACCTGCCGGTCCGCCGGATCGTGTCGCGGATCAAGGTCATGGCCGGGCTGGATATCGCCGAAACCCGGCTGCCGCAGGACGGGCGCATCGCGCTGTCGCTGGGCGGGCGGATGATCGACACTCGGGTGTCGTCGCTGCCCGGCCATTACGGCGAACGCGTCGTGCTGCGCATCCTTGACCGATCGGCGGGGCTGATGCCGCTGGATGCGTTGGGGTTCACGGCGGCGCAACAGGCGCTTTTGGCGCGAATGTCGGCGCTGCCCAACGGCATCATCCTTGCGACGGGGCCGACCGGCGCGGGCAAGACGACGACGCTGTATTCGCTGCTGCAACTGGCCGAACGGGGCGAACGAAACATCGTCACGGTCGAGGACCCCATCGAATACGACCTGCCGGGCGTCAGTCAAAGCCAGATCAACGCCGATATCGGTATGACTTTCGCGGTGGGGCTGCGCGCTGTGCTGCGGCAGGACCCGGATGTCATTCTGGTGGGCGAAATCCGCGACCCGGAAACCGCCAGCGTCGCGGCGCAGGCGGCGCTGACCGGGCATCTGGTGTTTTCATCCCTGCACGCCAACAGCGCCATCGGCGCGGTGGTGCGCCTGCGCGATCTGGGCATCGACAACTTCCTGATCGCGGCAACCTTGCGGGGCATGGTGGCGCAACGCCTGCTGCGCAAGCTGTGCCCCGCATGCCGCCGCCCGCATGCGGTGTCGCCCGAAGCGTCGGCGCTGTTCGCGCGCCACGGCATGGCCGCGCCGGATGCCTTGTACGGCCCGGTGGGCTGCGATGCCTGCGGCGGCAGCGGCCACGCGGGCCGGCTGGGCATCTTCGAGATGGTCGAGGTGGGCGAGCGGCTGCGCACGGCCATCGATCAGGGGGCCACGGAAACGGCGCTGACGCAGCTGGCGCTTGGGGCGGGTGAAACCCTGATCGGGCAGGGGCTTGCGGCGGCGGCCTCGGGGCAGACCAGCCTTGCCGAAACCCTGCGCGTCGTCGGCGACGTGGCATGAGGGCGTTCGACTATGTCGCCTATACCGCGCGCGGCCAGCGCCGCAGCGGCAGCATCGTGGCGGAAACCGAAGCCGATGCCGCCGATCAGCTTGCGCGCCGCGACCTGTTCGCATCCGACATCCACCCGGCGCGGGCAGCGGCGGGCAAGGGCGCGCGGGGCGGGCGGCGTCTTTCGGCGGATCTTCAGGCGGTGTTCACGCGGCAGATGGCGGTGCTGCTGGGGGCCGAACTGCCCGCCGAAGCGGCGCTGGAGGCCGCCGGGCGCGGCGCGTCCGCCGCGCTTGTCGGCGTGTCCGCGCGTGCGCGGGCGGCGCTGCTGGACGGGGCGACGCTAAGCGATGCGCTTGCGCTGTCCGGCGCGGGTTTTCCGCCCTATTACCTTGCCGCCTTGCGCGCCGGCGAGACGGCGGGCGAGCTTGCGAGCGTGTTCACCGAACTGGCCGACCATCTGGATCGCATCGGCACCGACCGGGCGCAGATCATCGGGGCCCTGATCTACCCGGCCTTCGTTGCGGCGGTGTCGGTGGTGGTCTGCGCGATCCTGATGGTCAGCGTAGCGCCCGAGATCGTGTCGATCTTTGAAACGTCCGGGCGCCCGCTGCCCGATCTGACGCAGGCGGTGCTGGCGGTGTCCGACTGGATCGGCGCGCATCTTGTGCTGATCGGCATCGCCTTTGGCGCGCTTGCGCTGCTGGGCGGGCTGTCGTCGCGCGTGGCCGCGTTGCGCGACCGGCGCGATCGGATCGCCCTGCGCCTGCCGCTCGCGGGGCGGTTGAAACGGCTGTCGGCGTCGGTGCAGTACCTGCGCACGCTGGCGCTGGTGCTGGGCAGCCGCCACGCGGTGCTTGCCGCCGCCGACAGCGCGGTCGAGGTGCTGACCGTCGCGCGGTTCCGCGCCGAAGGCGAGGCGGTGGCGCTGGCCGTGCGTCAGGGCGAGGCGCTGTCTTCGGCGCTGGAGCGCCTCAGTTTCCTGCCCCCCGTGGCGCGCCAGCTGATCCAGGCGGGGGAAAGTTCGGTTCGCCTCGCGCGGATGACCGAACGCGCCGCGACGCTGGTCGAACACCGCCTGTCAAGCGAGCGCAAGCGCATCGCGGCGCTGCTGGAACCGATGCTGATGATGCTGGTGGGCGCACTGGTGCTGGTGATCGTGCTGGCGGTGCTGTTGCCGATCTTCGATTTGCAGGCGGTGGTGGCGGGCTGAACCCTATTCGGGAAAGGCCAGCAGTTCCGGCGCATCGTCATCGCGCGACACATGCAGCCCCTCGGCGTCGATGCGCAGCGCCCGAAGCCCCGGCGCGATCACGTCGCCCGCCCGCACCAGCGTTTCGCCCGTGGGGTGCGATACGATCGCCCACAGCTTGTCATTGCTGCGCACCACCCCCTTGAGCCGATAGCCAAGGCTGTCCAGCGGCGGTTTCGGCGCGCTGGGGGGTTGCGGTTCGGGCGCGGGCGGCTCGGGCGGGGCGGGGGGCTGCGGTTCGCCAAAGATCGCCGGCCAGCGCGGCGCGGGCGCCGGGGGCTGCGGTTCGGGGCCTGCGGGCGCGGCGGCCACGGGTGACGCGGGGGCCAGCTTGGCCTGGCGCAGGGCGATCTGCTGCCACAGCTGCGCCCCCGCCCAAAGCGCGGCGGCAAGGGCGACAAGGGTGCAAAGCGTGGCAAGGATGCGCATGTGCGGGCGTTTCCGGGGGTCTGTCGGCCCGAAATGTAGAAAAAACGGGCCGAAGGTGATAGGATTGTCGGCAAAACTATAAACAGGAACGGGCAGGACATGCACAGGGCTTCTTACGGGAATGGGCGCAGCGCGGCGCTTGTCGCGGCGCTGCTGGCGCTTGTGGGCTGCGATGTGGGAATGGGCGCGGGCGGCGGGTTCAAAGCGCAGTATTTCTCGGCGCGCGACGCGCTTGAGGATGGCCAGTACGACCGGGCGCGGCGCGAATACCTGCTGCTGATCGAAGAGGCGGGGCCGCTCGCCCCCCGGATCGAACTGGAATATGCCCATGGCGAGCTGCGCGCGGGCCGCTTTGACGAGGCGGCGCGCATCGCCGCGGGTCTTGCGGCGCGCCAGGCCGGCGAAGCGCGCGGCGCGGCGCTGGCGGTGCAGGGCACGGCGCAGCACGAACTGGGCATCCGGGCGCTTGCCGACGGGGACACCGCCACCGGCGTGGCCGCGCTGCAATCGGCGCGCCGGGCACTGGCCGAGGTGCTGGATCATGCCTCGGCGCTGGACCCTTTGGGCGCGATGGCGGGCCGGCTTGCCGCGATCGACGCGTGGCTGGCGCGGCTTTAGCGCGCCCTAGGGCGTCAGCGAAAGCCGGGCCGAGACGATGCCGGGCGTGTCGGTCGCCTCGATCCGAAAGCTTTGAATATCATAGCCCCATTGCGGGGCCTGCGCGCCAAGCCAGGCGCCAAGGCGCAGGAAATCGACCGCGTCGAAGATCAGCTCGATGCGGCCCTCTGCCCCGGTCGCAAGGGTCGACACATCGCCCCGCAGCCCCCCCGCGATCAGCCCCTGTTCGATCCCGGCGGTTCCGACTGGCGCGGCTGCGCGTTCGGGGGGGCGGGGCATCGCGGCGCTTTCGGCAAGGCGGGCGCGCACCCATTGATCCAGCGCCGAAGCCTCGGCCAGCGCCTGTTTGGCAGCGGCGCGGCGGTCCGCCAGGGGGGCAAGCACGCCCAGCCCCAGCGCCGCGGGCAGCACCACCAGCAGCAACGCGCCCAGAAGCGCCCGTTCGCGCGGGGCAAGCCGCAAAAGCAGGTCGATCATCGCGGCCCCCCTGATCGCAGTGCAAGCGTGCTGCGAACCCCTTCGCCGCCCTCACGCGCAAGCGATTCCGTCACGGTGACGTCGAACCCGGCGGCGCCAAGCTGCGCCGCGATGGCGTCGGTCGCGGCGAAATCGGGCAGCAGCAGCACCAGCGTCAGCCCCTCGCCCGTGGTCCAAGCAATTTCGCGCGGGCGGGCACCTGCGGCGGCGATGACATCGGCGGCGCGCGCGGTCATGGCGACCGGATCCTCGGCGCCCTGCCGGATCGCCTGCGCGGCGCGCGCGTCGGCCAGCGCGCGGGACACCTGCACGCGCATGTCAAGGATTGGCCCCGTGGGCACGAAGCTGTTGCGGACAAGGGCGCGGGTGGCGGTGTCGATGCTGGCGCGGGCGCGGTCCAGCCGGTCGATGGCAAGGTATTGCGCCCCGGCCCAAAGCGCCGCCGCCAGCGCCCCGGCAAGCAGCGGCCAGCGCCAAGGCAGCACCCGCCGTTCCAGCCGGCTGCGGGCGGCGCGCGGGTCGCGGCGCAGATCGCAGGCCAGTTCGCCATGGGCAAGGCGGCGGGGGCGGGGCAGGCCAAGCGCCTCGATCCCCTCGGGGGTGGTCGCA
>CAXICP010000238.1:0-5679 GCA_964022595.1 uncultured Salipiger sp. | reverse complement strand
TGGAACCCCAGCCACAGCCCGAACCGGTCGGCAAGCGACACCTTTTCCTCGACCGCCTCGCCCGGGTTGATGGCCGACGATCTTTCGTTTTCGATCATGTCCCGGGGCATCAGGTGGCGCCGGTTCGACGTGGCATAGAACAGCACGTTGTCGGGCCGCCCTTCGATCCCGCCGTCCAGCACCGCCTTCAGGCTCTTGTAATGCTGATCGTCGTGGCTGAAGGAAAGATCGTCGCAGAACAGCACGAACCGCTTGTCCGAATCCCGCAGCAGGTTCAGCAGGCGCGCCACCGACCCTAGGTCCTCGCGCTGCAGCTCGACCAGCTTCAGATCCTGACCCATCGCGCGAACCTGCGCGCATACTGCCTTGACCAGACTGGATTTTCCCATGCCGCGCGCCCCCCAAAGCAGGGCGTTGTTGGCGGGGTAGCCCTTGGCGAACTGCACCGTGTTGGCCAGCAGCGTATCGCGTGAGCGGTCAATGCCCACAAGCAGCGAGACATCGACCCGGCTGATACGTTCCACCGGTTGCAGCCGGTCGGGATCGACATGCCAGACGAACGCGTCGGCCCTGTCGAAATCGGGCGGGGAAAGCGGCGCCGGAGCCATCCGCTCCAGCGCCGCCGCGATGCGCGAAAGCGCCTCTTCGGTCATGTCCTGTCCTTGTCTTCGGGATCGTCCGGTTCGGCGTCATCCTCATCGAACGTCTTCATCATGGGGTCCGCTTCGGGCGCATCGTCGTCGTCTTCGAACCACAGCCCCTGGGCGCGCAGCTCTTTCTCGCGCTTGCGCTCGACCATGCGCACCAGCAGGATCGACACCTCGTAAAGCCCGTACACGACGACGAACAGGATGCCTTGCGTCGTCACGTCCGGCGGCGTCACCAGCGCGGCCAGCACCAGGATCGCCACGACCGCATATTTGCGCACCGATCCAAGGCCCGCGGCCGACACCAGCCCCGCCTTGCCCATCAGCGTAAGCAGCACCGGAAGCTGAAAGCACAGGCCGAAGGCCATGATGAATTTCAGCGTGATATCCAGGCTTTCGTTCACCTTGCCGAAGAAGGTGATGCGGATGCCGTTCGCGGTTTCGGGAACCACCGCGGGCTCTGCCGCCGGAATGCCCGAAACGCCATCGCTGACGCGATCCGCTGCGGTGCTCAGCAGGTTCGCGAAGATCGAAGAGACATCCGCAAACCCCAGAAAGAACGCCATGGCCAGAGGCGTCACCACGAAATGCGCAAAGCTCGCGCCCAGCAGGAACATCACCGGAGAGGCGACGAGAAAGGGCAGAAACGCCCCCTTTTCATTCTTGTACAGCCCCGGCGCCACAAAGCGCCACAGCTGGTAGCTGATCACCGGAAAGGCCAGCGCAAAGCCGAACACCATCGAAATCCGGAACAGCGTGAAAAGATATTCCTGCGGCGAGGTATACTGCATCGTCGGCGACGGATCGCCAAGCGAGCGCAGCGTCTCTTCGATCGGGCCCAGCAGGAACTGCAGGATCGGCTCGGCCACGGTAAAGGCCAGCACGATGCCGATGATAAAGGCGATCACCGCCCGGATCAGCCGCGTGCGCAGCTCGGCCAGATGTTCGATCAGCGGCGCCGAGCTGTCCTCGATCTCGTCCTGTCCCGCGCTCATGACTCACCGTCTTTCTTCAGTTCCGCCTCAAGCTCGGCGGCCTTGCTCGCGGCCTCGTCGGCCCGCTTCGCCGCCGCGTCCGCCTCGCGCTTTTGCCGCTCGGCGGCGGCGCGCGCGGTGCTGGCGGCGATCTTCTTGCGCTGCGCCTCGCGTTCGGGTTCGGGCGCGCCGGGGTCTTCCTTCAGCCCCGCATCCTTGGGCGGCGCCACGGGATCGGCCATGGTCTTGGCCGCATCGCGCACCCCGTCCATCGCCGAGCCGATGGGGTTCGTCGCCGTCTTGAAGCTCTTGGCCACGTCGCACACGCCCGATTCGTCCGCTGCGTCGTTCATCGCCCGGGTGAACTCGCGCGCCATGCCGCGCGCCTTGCCCATGAACCGACCCATGTTGCGGAACAGCACCGGAAGGTCCTTGGGGCCGACGACGATCAGCGCCACGATCCCGATGACCATCAGCTCGGACCATCCAAGATCCAGCATCGCGGCTTACACCTTGTCCTTGTCTTCGGCCGGCGTCACGTCGCGCGCCTCTTCCGCCTTGTCGTCTTCCAGTTCCTTGCCGCCTTCGTGAACGCCCTTCTTGAACGCGGTGATGCCCTTGCCGACCTCGCCCATCAGGCTGGAAATCTTGCCGCGCCCGAAAAGGACCAGCACGACGACAGCGATAAGCAGAAGGCCCGGAAGGCCGATATTGTTGAGCATGTCTTCTCTCCTGTCCCGACCCGCAGCGCGGCCGGATATGAAACCTGTTCCCGATCTCTAGGCCCAAGCCGCTGTGCCCGAAAGCGCCAAGCGCGCGGGCGGCGCTGCGGGGACTGAAATTTGCGCCCTTCTTTGACACCATTGTGTCAGTAGTGCATTTTGCGGGCGAAAGGACCCGTAATGAAGAAACGCCAGCGCCTCGTCGCCCTGATGGACCGGCTCAAGGACGGCGATCTGCATACCGCCGGACGCCTCGCCGCCGCGCTTGGCGTGTCCGAGCGCACGATCTACCGCGACATGGACGACCTGACCGCCGCCGGCATCCCGATCACCGGCGAGCGCGGAAAAGGCTACCGCGCCAAGGCCACGGTGACCCTGCCTCCCCTGAACCTGACGGAAATCGAACTCGAGGTGCTGCACCTGGGCCTTGCCGCCGTCGGTGCGGGCGCGGCCGAAATGCCCGACCTGGCCGAGGCCGCGCGCAGCCTGTCGGCCAAGATCGACGATCTGCTTCCCGAAGAAGGCCACGCCGTGCCCTTCGGGTTCAGCGGCAACCCCTGGCGCGACGCGGCGCAAGGCTTTCGCCACATGCCCGCCTTTCGCGCCGCCGTCCGCGCGCGCCAGAAGCTGCGCCTTCAACTTGCGGATGGGTCGCGAAAGGACATCCGCCCCCTGCGGCTGGGCTACTGGGGGCGAATCTGGACCTGCATCGCCTGGTCCGAGACCGACGCAGGTTTCGCCGACATCCGGCTTGATACGGTCACCGCCCTCACCCCCCTCCCGGGGCTGTTCGTGGATGAGCCGGGAAAACGTCTTGAAGATCGTGGCAAACCGCCCGCCTGACCTGCATCGAAGCCGCCGCATCGCGCCGGGCAAACCCTGCCGCCAGCCACGGGCGCCAGACGGCCGATGCATCCGCCGCAAGGCGGATCAAGGCTCCCCTGCGGCGCGGAACGCGCCCCCGCTTGATGAATGGGGCGTCAGGCGCCCTGCTGGCGCTCGATCCAGGCGCGCATCTCTTCGGCTTCGTGACGCGCCTCGCGCAGGCCTTCCATCGCCGCCGAAAGTTCGGCCTCGGTCTGGGCCAGCTGGTTGGTCAGCTCGGCCTCGCGCTGCTGAAGATAGGTGATGGCCTGGTCGCGGGTCTCTTCGGCTTCGTGCAGTTCCTGGCTCATGCGTTCCAGCTGGTCCACATCGGCCTGGCTGATGCGCTTGAACCGGTTGACCAGCCAGTTCGAAAACCACCCCACGCAGAAAGCCACGAAAAGAATGATCGCCGTGGCGATCACGAATTCCGTCCTGTTCATTCCCCGGTCCCGTCCGCACCGGCATCGTCACCGGCGGCCCCGGTATCGCCCGAGGTGGCGCCGTCTTCAAGCTCTTCCAGCGTGGTCGGCGTCTCTTCATGGGCTTCGGGGCGGATCAGACGGAATTCGATCCGGCGGTTGGCCTCGCGGCCCTCTTCGGTGCCGTTGTCGGCGATGGGCTGCTCTTCGCCATAGCCCTTGACCCGATAGGATGCGGTCAGCACGTTGCGATTGCGCAGCGCGTCCAGCACCGACTGGGCGCGGTCCTGGCTCAGCTGCTGGTTCATCGATTCGCGCCCCTGGCTGTCGGTATGGCCTTGGATTTCCAGCGGAATATCCCCGCACAGCTTGAGCAGCTCGCCGATGTCGTCCATCACCTCCTTGGCCGAGGCGTCCAGATTGGCCGACCCCGGCTCGAAGAGGATCTTGCGATCGCCCACGATGTCGACGATCTGCGCCTCGCATTCCTCGGGGGTGGGAATGCCAAGTTCGGGGTCCAGCTTTTCCTGGTAGGTCACATCGATCTGAAACTCGCCCTGATCGCCCAGCTTGTCCGCCAGCAGCACCGAGATTTCATCATCCGCGTCCTGGTTGCCAGTGTTGCCGGTCACGCGCACGATGTCGGGCGTGACCCGCACGGCGCCGTTGGACAGCACGCCCAGAGCCTCGATCGCGGCAAGCACCCGCGTGCCCCAGGCGTTCGGCAGATCCTCGTCGA
This sequence comes from uncultured Salipiger sp., assembly GCA_964022595.1. Lineage (GTDB taxonomy): Bacteria > Pseudomonadota > Alphaproteobacteria > Rhodobacterales > Rhodobacteraceae > Salipiger. Next base: position 1,311 of record CAXICP010000238.1, on the reverse strand, counting down.
TGCGCGCGGCGGTATAGACCGCGCTAGACCCGAACTGCGCCCGCGCAAGGCTGTCCACCGTCTGGCGCGAGATTTCGGAATTGACCCGCCCGCGCAGCTGCACCGACCCTTCGGGCGACAGCGTCGCGGTGAATTCGCGCACGCCCTGCTCGCCCGCGTCGGGGGTTTCGGGCAGCACCGCGTGCAGCGCGAACACGTCGGGCAGCCCGCTTTCCAGCTCGCCCACCACCCGGTCGAACAGCGCCTGGTCGGTGCCTTCTTCGGCCAGCAGCGCGATATCGGCGTTGGAAAAGGTGACCGACCCGCGGCCCAGTTCGGACAGCGCCCCGATGGCCATGACCGCCGCATCGGCCCAGCGACCCGACGGCACGCCAAGGCCAAGGCGGCAATCGGCCCGCTCGGGCGCGCCCACCGCCTGCGCGGCGCCAAGGATCATGGCGCGCGACGCTTCGGTATCGGCCGAGCACGCATCGAATCGCGGCCCGTTCTCGTCGATGAGGAACCGCAGCGTGAAGGGCGTGATGACCGGGCGCGGCGCGGACAGGTCCAGCACCAGCGACACGCCGTCGGGCACGCGCCGTTCCAGGTCCGCGCGCAGGCGGCGGCGCGCCTCGGCGCTTTCGGTCATCGCCTTGATCGCGACCGTGCCCGCGCCGATCGACACCTTGGACCGGGGCAGTTGCGAGAGCGAACGTTCGGCGTAGCGCAGCGCCTCTTGCCAGCCTTCGGGCGCGGGGAAATCGGCGGTTTCCAGCAGGTCCGACACCTCGCCCGTCTCGCCCACCGTGGCCCGGAACCGTTCCAGCAGCGCGTCCAGATCGGTGGATGCGGGCACCAGCCCGATGACCGATATGCCATCATCGTTGCGCAGCACCTCGACCGAAAAGCGCGGCGGGCGGATCTCTTCGGGTTCGGCGACCAGCATCTGGTCGATGACCCGTGCGCTGTCCACCACGCGCCCCGCCACGGTCACCGCCTGAAAGCGCGCCGCCTCGTCGGGCGCCTCGCCGATCAGAAAGACCTGAAGACCGTTGACGTCGACCTCGGCCCAGTCCAGCTCTTCCAGGTCCAGTTCCCGTTCGACCCCGGCGCGCGAGCTGTTCTCGACAAGGCGCAGGCCGATAAAGGCAAGAAGGACGCACAGAAGCGCAGCGGCACCCAGCGTCGCTGCGGGAATGGCGAGTCTTGACAGGCGCATCGGGCCGCTTTTCCTTTCATCGTTTCAGGTCCTGATACGCCGCAGGCCCCCGCCGCGCAATCAGACGAGCAGGGCGACGGCGAAAAACAGCACAGGCAACAGCCCCGCGTCGC
>CAXICP010000237.1:0-5702 GCA_964022595.1 uncultured Salipiger sp. | reverse complement strand
GGACGCCAGGTTTTCAACCTGGAAAGAGGGGTTCGATTCCCCTACGGGCTGCCACGTTCCGCCAAATCCCAATGATCCCCAGCCCCACATGTCAGGTCCTTGGTCCTGATCCGCACGCCTGTTTTGCGTTCGCGAAACGGGGTTGTTGCGTTTGCCCGGGGCGGGATGTGTTACAGATAATTACTCATACTCCTAAACTCGTGAGAGAATTGCCCGACATATCTATCATTAAGCTCGGTTTCGCCGGGTATATGACATTATTAGTCAAAAAATCTGTTGATTTGTAAAATTCTGGAAGCTACCGTCAGGTAAGCCGTAGCGGAGGCTCTGATCACCAGGGGAGGTCAGAGGGGGCTTTTCGGTAGCGCGGGGACAAGCGGGCGTCAGGCCAGGTTGGACCCGCAACAGGTTGCCGCCGCGTGCCTCGCGGCCGGTTCAGCCGTCTTTCCAGGCCGGTCCGGCCAAAGACATCCTAGGAGGAGGAACAACAATGTTTACACGGGGTTTGAAAACCACGCTGGCGCTGGCGCTGGGAACCTGGGTCGTCGGCGCTTCGGTCGCCGCGGCCGATTTCCCGACCCGCGACATCCGCCTTATCGTGCCCTGGCCTGCGGGCGGAGGCGCCGATGCGATCTCGCGCAAGATCAGCAACATCGCCGAACAGGACCTGCCGAAATCGATCTACGTCGAGAACATCGCCGGCGCGGTGACCGCCACCGGGCTGATCCAGATGACCAACGCGCGCCCCGACGGGCACACCGTGGGCGTGATGACCTATGACAGCATCATCACCCTGCCGCGCGGCCAGATGGTGCCCGGCTATTCGCTGGACAAGATGGAACTGATCGCCCGCATCACCAGCGAAGCCGATGCGATCGTCGTGTCCAAACACACCGGCATCGAAACCTTCGAAGAGCTGGTGCAGCGCGCCAAGGACAATCCCGGGACCGTGCGGCTTGGCGTGGCGCCCAAGGGGTCCGGCCCGTACTTGTCGGCCATGCAGCTGGAAAAGCTTCTGGGCGTGGATTTCAACGTCATCACCTATGCCGGCTCGTCCAGCGCGGAAGCCGAGGCGCTGCTGTCCGGCGAACTGGACGCGGCGATTTCAAGCCTTGGGGATTTCAGTGGGATCATCGAATCCGGCGATGCCAAGGGGGTGATCGAATTGTCGTCGGTGCAGAACAAGACCTACACCGACGTGCCGACGATCAAGTCCAAGGGGTATGACCTGCAGACCGGCAGCTTCATCGTGCTTGCCGCGCCAAGCGGCACGCCGGAAGATGCGATCGACACGCTCGAGACGTCCTTCAAGGCGGCCTATGACACCGACGAATTCCAGTCCTGGCTGGCGCAGGTGGGCGTGACCGCCGATTGGCTCGGCTCGGACGACGTCGACGCCTGGGTAACTGAATTGCAGGACAAGACCTTTGCCCTGATGGACGAGCTGGGCCTGTAACCGCCCAGACCTGTCGCCGGCCTCGGTCTTTGGACCACCAAGTTAGCGAGTCATGCCTCCGGCAGCGGATCGGAGGCATGTGCCGGCCTGTCGGCGGGGGCCGGGTTCACGCGCGACCGCCCATCCACCCCATTTCACATCACCGCGGGAGAAGCCGATGTTCCTGAACCGGCACCTGATCTTTCTATATGTCACCATGGCCGTGTCCGTCGGGTATTTCATCTCGGCGGTCAGCCTTGGAGCGCCGTTCCTGGACAGCGGCCTGACGCCATCGTTCTTTCCCATCCTGGTGGGGGCGGCGGCCATCGTCTTTGCGGGCATCCTGATCGTGAACGCGCTGCGCGCCGGGCCGGACGAGGACGCCGCGCCCGAGCAGGGCGGCCACACCCACCTGTGGGTCGTGGTGGCGATTTTCTTCTACATCCTGGTGTTCAGGACGGTGGGCTATTTCATCTCGTCCGGCGTTTTCGTCTTTTCGCTGATCGTGCTGTTCTCGTCCTTAGAAAAGCTGGTGCAAAAGGCGATCATCTCGGCGGTGATCGTCGGGTTGGCCTACGCCATGTTCCAGCACCTGTTCGGCGTGCGGCTTCCCGGGCTTTGGGGGTAGGACATGGATTTCATTCTGCTTGTCTTCGGCAGCTTCAGCCTTTTGCTGGACCCGTTCAACCTGACCTATGTCATCATGGGCTTCGTGATCGGCACCATCTTCGCGGCCATTCCGGGGCTGACGGCGACGCTGGCGATGGCGCTGCTGCTTCCGATGACCTACTCGCTTAGCGTCGAAACCGCGCTGATGGCCTGCGCAAGCATCTACATGGCGGGCATGTGCGGCGGGTCGATCACCGCGACCACGATCAACATCCCCGGTGCGCCGTCGTCGATGATGACCGCGCTGGATGGCTACCCGATGCAGCAGCAGGGCAAGGGCGCGCTGGCGCTGGGGCACGCGGCGCTGGGGTCGATGTTCGGCGGCGCGGTCGGGGCGCTGCTGCTGATTGCCGTGGCGCCCTTTGTGGCCGAGCTGTCTTTGCTGGTGAAAACCACCGGCAAGTTCTCGTTGCTGGCCTTTGCGCTGATCGTGGTGGTCATCGCGCAGCGGGGGCGCATCGCGCAGGCCGGGCTGGCCGCGTGCATCGGGCTGATGCTGGCCACGGTCGGGCTTGACGCGATGGAGCCGATCACCCGCTTCACCTACGGCAACGGCAACCTGACGGCGGGAATTGCGCTGATGCCGGTCATCATCGGAACCTTCGCCATCGCCGAGATCCTGATGCAGGCGCGGTCGTCGCGCGACATCAGCGCCGCGACGGCGGCGGCGGGCAAGACGGCGATCCGGCGCCGCGATTTCCTGCCGCCGCTTGCGGACATCCGCAGGATCGGGTTCGGCTGCTACTTCAAGTCCTGCCTGATCGGCTATTTCGTCGGCACCCTGCCGGGCGCGGGCGGGTCGATGGGATCGTTCCTTGCCTATACCGAGGCGATGCGCACGTCGGGCGAACCGGAAACCTTCGGCAAGGGCAACCCCAAGGGCATCGCCGCGTCGGAATCCGCCAACAATGCCGTGTGCGGCGGCGCCATGGTGCCGATGCTGACCTTCGGCATCCCGGGCGATCCGATCACTGCCATCATGCTGGGCGTTCTGGTCATCAACGGCATCCAGCCGGGCCCGCAGCTGATGACCGACCAGGCCGGGCTGATCGCGCCGATGCTGGCGGCGCTGCTGTTCAGCGCCGTGGTTCTCATCCCGCTGACGCTTTACCTGATCGGGCCCTATTTCATAAGGATCGTGTCGATCCGCAAGGATGTGCTTTATGCGGTGATCGCGCTTCTGGCGGTGGTCGGAAGCTTCGTGGCCACCTATTCGACCTTCCAGATGTTCATGGCGCTTGGCATGGGGGTGCTGGCCTTTTACCTGCGGCACAACGGGTTCCCGGTGATCACCATGCTGCTGGGCTATATCCTGGGGCCGAACCTGGAAGAATTCCTTCGCCGGTCGCTGGCGCTGTCCAACGGCGATCCGACGACCTTCCTGACCAACCCCGACAGCCTGTTCTTTGTTCTCCTGACGCTGGTTTTCGTCTATTTTCTGGTGATCCGGAAGCCGGCGCAGAAACCGGCCCCGGGGGCGGCCTAGGAGGGCGGCGCCGCGTGTTGCGCATGGCGGGCGGATGGTCGATATTTGCCCGCCGCCCCGAAGCAAGAGGAGATGACGTTGCCAGAGACCAGGCGCCCTTCGTTGGCAGATCACGTCTACGATCAGCTTTTGGCGAAGATCCTAGAAGAAGAATACCCGGTGAACAGCCGGCTGCCCGCCGAAGAGCTTCTGGCCCAGTCCTTCGGGGTGTCCCGCCCGATTGTCCGCATGGCCCTGTCGCGGCTGCGCGACGACGGGATCGTGCAGTCACGCCGCGGGTCGGGCAGCTATGTGCTGCGCCGCCCCGATCGGCAGTTGATCAGCCTTGTTCCGCTGGAATCGGTGTCGGACATCCAGCGCTGCTATGAATTCCGCATCGACGTGGAAAGCGCCGGCGCCGCCTGGGCCGCCCGGCGCCGCGATGACGAAGACCTTGCCGCCATGGATCAGGCCTATGCGATCATGGAGCAGACCTATCAGCAGAACGAGCTTGGGGTCGAAGCGGACCAGATGCTGCACCTTGCGGTGGCGCGCGCCACGAAGAACCCCTTCTTTTCATCGGTGCTGGAATCCCTTGGTGAACAGATCGCCTTTGGGGTCAAGCTGTCGCGCTCGCTGACGCTGCTGGATACGCCCGGGCGCCAGGAACTGGTGCTGGCCGAACACCGGGCGGTGCTGGAAGCGATCCGCCTGCAACAGCCCGAGGTGGCGCAGGCCACCATGCGCCACCACATCACCGCCGCAAAGGACCGGATGTTCGTCGGCACGCAGGACAGCTAGGGCGCTGGCCTAGCGCGGGGCAAAGGACCGGACGCTGACGTGCAGCCGCGCCATGTCGGTCAGATACAGCGCGGTGTAATATTCCATCGGCGTCTCGCGGGAATCCGACGCGATGCTTTCCACCTGCAAGGCGGCGGTCCCCGGCGCGACGCCCAGCAGCGCGGCGTCGTCTGCGGGCAGGGAAATCGCCTCGATCCAGCGTTCGGCGCTGCTGGGCCGCTGCCCGTATTGCCGCGATATCGTGTCGTAAAGCGATCGGTTTTCCAGCGGCACGCCTTCCAGCCCCGGCACCAGCCGCGCCAGCATGACCCAGCGGACGATGGCGCGGGGCACCCCGTCGACCGACAGCACCCTGTCGACTGCCACGACGGGTTCGTCATCGTCGATCAGCAGGTAGCGGCGCGCGCGGGCGGATGGCGGGCACAGCGCTTGGCGCAGGATGCGGCGGGTGACGACCTGGTGCTTGTCGGCAAGCTCTCCGCTGAAACCCACGGTGGTCGAGACGAAATCCTGCTGCCCGCGCCGCCCGCGCACAAAGGCGCCCTTGCCCTGCAAGCGGTAGATCAGCCCTTCGCTGACCATCTGCGACAGGGCCTCGCGCACGACGGTGCGCGATACGGCGAAGCTTCGGCACAGTTCGGCCTCGGATGGCAGCCTTGTGTCCGGTGCCAGTTCCCGGTCAAGGATCTGCGCGGTCAGCGCGCGCTTGACCTGGGACCACAGCGGCGTCGATGCCGCGCGGTCGGTCGGCCCCAGTTCGACCGAGGCGGAAGCGGGCGTGCCGGCTTGCCGAGAGGTGTCGTTCATCGCGTTCCCTGTCGCCCTAACCAGCCTTCCTGCGGGCCGCCGCGCCCAGCGGGACGTGGTGACGTCGCATCAAGGCGGTGCGGAGGTCCTTCAGTTCTGCGTCGCGCCGGACGCTGTCCCACCCCAGGGTGTCGCCGACCACCGCGGCGATCTGGCCAAGGCGGTCTTCGGTGATCTCGCGCTCGAACCCCATGAGCGTGCGCCGCAGCACCACGTCTTCAAGGCGGGTGACTCGTTCGGCGCTACAGATATGTGCGATTTCGGGCGGTGTGTAGGCATCGAATGCCGCAAAGCGCGCGGGATCGGCGCTTTCGGCCAGGGCGATCTGCCGCGCGCGGCTGCCGTAGCGCGACGCCAGCACCTGGCAGCGCGGCAGGGGCAGGCCGCTGTTGCGGGCCAGCGCCGCGACCCAGGCATCCCGCGCAGGCCCCGCCGCCGGGAAATCCCGCGCGCCGCCGATGGGCAGATCGGCGGTGCTGCGCTTGCGACTGCGCCCGGTGTCGGCCAGCAGCCGGTCGGTCACCT
>CAXICP010000236.1:0-5728 GCA_964022595.1 uncultured Salipiger sp. | reverse complement strand
CGATTGACGGTGCAAGCGGTTTTCGCGCTGGTAGCGGGCCATTTTCCCGCGCCGCCGGGCGCACTGCTGAACGGGGGCGCACCTTGCGGCCCGCTCGGGCGGGCCTGTCCGCCGAAACCCGATCCTTGGCGTGTACTTCCCGCCGCTTTGCCTTATAGCCGACGTGATCTATCTGACGCATTCCCAACAGGAGACCCGCCGTGGCCTATGTGAAGTGGTTTTTCATCGCCGCCTTCTGGGTGCTGGTGCTTGCCTTCCTGCATTACACCCTGCCCCAGCACGACATCGCGCGGATCACCGACACCTATGAACGCCGCGTCGATCCCGGCGCCAACCGCTGGTTCTGGAGCAACGCTTCGACCGGCGACAGCACCACGGCGCAGGGGCGCGACGTGTTCTTCATCCAGACGCGGCTGGCGGGCGATGATGTGATGGTCTATCGCAACGAGGACACCGGCTGGGGCTGGCCGCCCTATTTCAAGTTCGGCACGTCGAACCTGCAGGCCGAAGCCGCCGACGCAAGATCGACCGCCGCCGCGCCGCAATGGGTGGCAATCAAGCATTACGGCTGGCGCAACGAATTCCTGTCGATCTTTCCCAACGCCGTCAGCATCAAGCCGGTGGCCGGGCCGGACGTGCGCATCGTGCCATGGTCCAGCATCGTGATCCTGATCCTGCTGGTGGCCTGTGCCTGGGCGCTCTACGTGCGCTGGCGCCGGTTTCGCGCCGCGCGCCTAGACCCCGCGCTGGACGAGATGGGCGACAACATCAGCGACGCCGGCGGGCGGCTTCGCGGCCTGTTCCGCCGCCGCTAGTCCGTCGCGCGCAGGATCTGCGCCAGCACGCCCGGCGCGTCGTACAGCGTCCATTCCCGCCGCAAGCCGTCGGGGCCGAATTCGGCCTGCGTCAGCCCCAGGATGCTGACCTGCGCGCCGGTCGGCGCCCCGAAGGCGCCATGCCCGTCATGCCGGCCGGTCAGCGACCAGCGGATGGCGGCGCGGGGCGGCGACAGGTGTTCCTCGGCGCCCAAAAGATGGTGGACGCGGAACGCCGCCGACGGAAAGGCGGCGCGCAGACCCAGCCAGAACGCCTCGGCCTCGCGCGGGCCAGAGCCGATGATCGCGCCGGGATAGAACAGTTCGGCGGCGGGGTCGAAATGGCGCGCAATGACCGACAGCTCTCCGCCCATGATGCGGTGCACCAGATCGCCAAGCGTGTGGCCCCAGGCATCATCATTGCCGGTGCCCGGGTCGGGCATGGCGGGCGGCGCGGGCGGATCGGCGGGCGGCTCGCCCGCGCTGGCCGAAGGCACGAAGGCCGGGGGCGGCGCGGGGGGCATCTGCGACAGGCGCCAGCGCGCGCCGTCTTCCAGGCTGACGCCGATCTGTTGCAGGATCGCCGTCTCGTCGCGCAGCACCCATTCGGCGCGCAGCGCGCCGCCGCTGCACCAGGTTTCCGACATGGTCGTGTAGCGCACCGGCTTGCCGGTGGGCGGGCCGTACAGCCCCGGGCCATCATGCCGCCCCGCCGCCTGGAACCGCTGCGCCGCCACCAGGGCGTTGTGCGCGCTTGGCGCCCACAGCATTTCCTCGCGCGACAGGCTTAGCCCGGTCAGTGCCGCAAGCCGGGCCGCCAGCGCCTTGCCCATGGCTTCGGGGCCACGAAGCGGACCGGCGCCTTCGTCCAGCACGACGTTTTCCGCAAGATAATCAGGAACAAGATCAAGCCGTCGCCCCTCGCCCAGATCCCGGCGCAGCGCGTCGAGATACTCTGCGGCGTTGTGCCAGCGAGCATCGAACCCGGCCAGAAAAGGCAATCAGCAACTCCTGTAGTAAAGGCCCGACAGATGTTCGGCCTCGGCAAAGAACAACCAGCGCGACACAAACACCCCAATCGCGTGAGAGACAAGGGCGAAGAGCCCGAAAAGATGCGGCATGGGGAGTTGCAGCAGCACCACCGGCAGCGCCACCATCAGGCCAAGCGCCAGCACCCGCAGCTTGCGCGCGTGGCGGCGCCCGACGGTGCAGACCATCTCGTCCAGCACGTAGTTGCGGGCGGTATGGGCGGGAAACAGCGGGCGGGGCGTGCCGATGGCGCCAAGCCCGGTGGCCGTGCCAAGGCTGTGCCCCGCCCGGGCAAAGCGCGCATCCCCGTCCCACCAGCACCACAGCTGCAATGCGCCCGTCAGCACCAGCAAGGCGCTTGCCACCCCGACCCGCCCCGACAGCAGCGCCCCGCCGGTCACCGACAGCGCCAGGAACAGCGCCGGCGTCGACCAGTGGTGCCAGCGCGGCACGGTCTTCAGCTGGGCATAGATCATCGCGGTGCACAGCACCGTCGCCAGGGCTGCCACCGCCGCGAGCCAGCCCAGCAGCATCGACTGGATGCCGAAGGTCAGCAGCAAACCCCGCGCCCCGGACAGCGCCAGCGCCAGCACCGCCGCCCATGCCTCGCGCGACAGCCAGCTGCTGCGCCATTCGCGAAACGCGCGCCAGGCCCGTTCGGGGCGCCGCAGATGCAGCGCCGACGCCCCCAGCCCGGCCAGCGTCAGGGCAAGGCCGATGACATGGAACGCCGCCGCGACTGCCCCGGTGGGGGGCGCCGGGTCGATGCCCAGCCAGGCCAGCAGGCCAAGGCCAAGCCCGGACAGCGTGGTGAACGCGATAAGGGACCGTGCGGGATGCATGGCGCCCCCCCTACAGCTTTCCCAGCGTCCGGTCGAGCCAGCCCAGAAAGCCCTGCGGCTCTTCGGCGACGGGGGCGAGCCAGGGGGCCAGCACGTCCGTTTCGTCGTCCCAGCCCTTGTCGCGGGGCGGCAGGTAGCGGTTCACCGGCGCCGCCCCGGTTTCGGGCATCAGCGCAAAGCCGCCCCGATCCTCAACCAGCCGCGACACCGCGCTGCCGGGGTCGGCCAGATCCCCGAAATGGCGGGCATTGCTGGGGCAGGTGCGCACGCAGGCCGGTTCGCGGTCCTGTTCGGGAAGCGCATCGTTGTAGATCCGGTCGACGCACAGGGTGCATTTCTTCATCACGCCGGCCAGCGGGTCCATCTCGCGCGCGCCGTAAGGGCAGGCCCAGGCGCACAGCCCGCAGCCGATGCAGGCGTCTTCGTCGACCAGCACGATGCCATCCTCGGCCCGCTTGTAGCTGGCCCCGGTGGGGCAGACGGGCACGCAGGGGGCGTTGTTGCAATGCAGGCAGGATCGCGGGAAATGCACATGCTGGGCCGGCCCGTCGGGGGGCTGCACCTCGTAGCTGTGCACCCGGTTCAGAAAGGCGCCCGACGGGTCCGCGCCATAGGGGTCCGCATCGCCGAGCGGCGCGCCGTAGGCGACGTCGTTCCACCCCTTGCAGGCGATGACGCAGGCGTGGCAGCCGACGCAGGTGTCAAGATCGATCACCAGGCCCAGCTTGCGGGCGGGTTCCGGCGGCAGGGCGGTCATCGCCCCGCCCTCGCGATCAGCTGCCCCAGAACGGCTGGTCCAGCACGAAGAACTGCGTGTTCACCTCGTTCACCCTGGCGCGGTAGATCAGCGGCAGGCGCGACACATGCGCCGCAAGAAAGGCCAGGCGCATCGCCTCGCGTTCGTTGACCAGCAGCGACGGTTCCAGCCCCGCGGCCCAGTCCTTGCGCGCCGATTCCCGGTGCAGCGCCCAGGCCGGTTCGGCGATCACTGCGGGCAGCGTCCATTCGGGCGGAAAGGCCCAGGACCACAGCCAGCTGTGGGTTTCGTGGTTCCACGACGACAAGAGCCCGTAGCGCGCATACCAGGCGCGCCCCCCGGCGGTGGTCACCTTGAAGACCCCCTCTTCGGGAAACACTTCCCACTTGCCGTTCGGATCGTCCAGCGACCACTGGGCATACAGCGCCGGCAGCGCGTCGGCATAGCTGCGCGCGATGGCGCCGATCATGTCGCGCACCCGCGCCGGCATGGCCAGTTCGCGGATCTGCTGGTTCTTGGCGTGGTAGGACCAGATCCCCTCGCCCGGGTAATCGCCCCAGGACGGCTGCGCACGGCGCGTGGGGATCGGCCCCGTCTTTTCCTGTCGTGCCATGGGCTGTCTCCTGTCCCTGCCGCCCTGAAACGCTGCGCCCGCATTCCGGCAGGAATTGGGCGCTGAACGGGAAACAATCGCAAGGCGTGCCCCATGGTAAACGCGTTCTCAAGATGCATCCTCCGTATCCGTCCGGCCCATCGCGGGCGGCGGCGATACCGGCGCAAAGGCCGGTTGCGATTCCGATGGCGCGGCGGATTTCTCAAGCCGCACCCGCAGGTCGAACCACGCCGCCTGCCCCGTCACCGGATCGCTGTTGGCCCAGCGGCGCCCGTCGCCCCGATCGGGCAGCAATTCGTTGATGATGTGGTTCAGCAGGAAGCCCCGCGTCGCCTCGGGCGCGGCGGAGTCCAGCGCCCAGGTGCCCTTGCGCTTGCCGATGGCGTTCCACGTCCACACCGTGTCGGGGTTAAGCGCGGCCATATGCGCCGCCGGCACCGTCAGCGCCCCGTGGGACGAGATCACCCGCACCCAGTCGCCTTCGCTCAACCCCAGGCGGTTCCACCAGAGCGTCGGCAGGTACAGCGGGTTGTGCCCGTGGATCTGGCGCAGCCAGGCGTTCTGGCTGCCCCAGCTGTGATACATCGCCATGGGCCGCTGCGTAAGAGCGTGAACAGGGAATTCGGCGGGGTCCTCGAACCCGTCCGACATGGGCGCGTGCCAGCCGGGCAGCGGATCATGCGTGGCGATGATGCGCCCGCGCAGGTGATCGGGGGGCTGGATGTCTCCGTGGCCCTCGGCGGCAAGCTGGAAGCGGCGCAGCGGCTCGCACCACAGCTGGATCAGGTAGGGCTGCGGCGCGTCGGCCAGCCCAAAGCGCACGGCCCAGTCCTGATAGGCGGCGTTCCACGGCTTGTAATACTGCGCCTCGGGGGGGATTTGCGCGCGGAACACCCCGCCATTCGCGATGTAGCTTTGCAGCTGCGCCTCGTTCGGATCGCCCCGCCCGTGGGAAATGCCCGACGACCCCGCGCGCCAGCCGGCCAGCGGGCCGATGCCGGGGCGGCGTTCATGCGTGGCGATGTAATCGGCGTAGTCGCGGTAGCGCGGCGCGCCGTCCTGCGTCATCCCCGGCAGGCCCAGCCGCGCCCCAAGATCCAGCAGCACCGACTGAAAGGGCCGCACGTCGCGGTCCGGCGCGACCACCGGCCAGCGGATCGCATCGGCCGCCGCGTCCGGTTCGGAAATGGGGCGGTCAAGCAGCGAAATGCAATCGTGCCGTTCCAGGTAGGTCGTGTCGGGCAGCACAAGGTCCGCATAGGCCACGGTTTCCGAACTGTAGGCATCGCTGACGATGACATGCGGGATGACGTAGCCGTCGGCGTCCTGTTCGGTCAGCATGTCGATGACGCCGCGCGTGTTCATCGATGAATTCCACGCCATGTTCGCCATGTACAGCATCAGCGTGTCGATGCGGTAGGGATCGCCCGCCGCCGCGTTGGGAATGACCATGTGCAGCATCCCGTGGACCGACAGCGGGTTTTCCCAGCTGAAGGCCTTGTCGATCCGCGCCGGCGTGCCATCGGCGCGCAGCGCAAGATCCTCCGGCCCCTGAGGGTAGCCCAGCGGCGGGCCGGCCAGCGGCTGGCCCGGGGCACAGCGGAAATGCGGCCTTGGATGCGCATCGGCGGGCTTGGGACAGGGCGGCTTGAACCGGAAGCTGCCGGGGGTT
>CAXICP010000235.1:0-5728 GCA_964022595.1 uncultured Salipiger sp. | reverse complement strand
AGGCAACAGCCCCGCGTCGCGGTTGGCACGAAACAGCATGAGCAGCCGGTCGTTGTCGTTCACGTCCAGCTTGCGCATCTGCCACAGCATGTGCCAGCCGAATGCCCAGGGGCCGGCGATCAGCAGCGCAAGGCGGGCGATGTCGCCGCGCGGCGCGGCCAGCGCGATCGCGACACCCATCAGCGCCACGGACAGCACGAGGAACCCGGCAAGCCAGCGCGGGGTCGCCGCGTCTCCGAACAGGCGGGCGGTGGATTTGACGCCGATCAGCGCGTCGTCTTCGGTGTCCTGGTGGGCATAGATCGTGTCGTAAAACAGCGTCCAGGCCATGCCCGACAGGTACAGCAGCACCGCCGGCCACCCCAGCGCGCCGCTATGCGCCGTCCACGCCAGCAGCGCGCCCCAGTTGAACGCGATCCCCAGGAACACCTGCGGCCACCAGGTGAACCGCTTGGCAAAGGGATAGATCGCCACGGGCAGCAGCGACAGCACGCCGAGGCCAATCGCCGCCGCCGGAAAGGTCACGAGGATGGCAAAGGCGACGGCGCATTGGATCACCGCCCAGGCCAGCGCCTGCCGGGTGGTCACCTGCCCCGACGGGATGGGCCGCGACGCGGTGCGCGCCACGCTGCCGTCGATATGCCGGTCGGTGATGTCGTTCCAGGTGCAGCCCGCGCCGCGCATCAGGAAGGCGCCGATGCCGCAGCCGGCAAAGATCCACAGGTCGAACCAGCCGGCGCTCCCGTCCGCCGCCATCGCCAGCAACAGCCCCCACCAGCACGGCAGCAGCAGCAGCCAGGTCCCGATGGGGCGGTCCGCCCGGCTAAGCCGCAGGTAGGGGCGCGCAAAGGCCGGGGCGCGCCGGTCGACCCAGTTGCCACGCACCGCGTCGCGCACCTGCCCCTGCGCCTCGGGGGCGGGATCGTGCGGGCCGACTCCCTCTGGTCTTGTTCCGGTGGGGGACATATGCTGGGCCTCATGACTGCGAAGGTTCGACTGTTTCTAGATCACCCGCTTGGGGCGGGACAACCTGTCCCGCTGGACCGGGATCAGGCGCATTATCTCTTTTCCGTGATGCGGATGTCCACCGGCGCGCCGCTCAAGCTGTTCAACGGGCGTGACGGCGAATGGCTGGCGGAAATCTCGGAGGCCGGGAAAAAGGGCGGCGCGGCGGTCTGCACCGAACGCCTGCGCCCCCAGGCGATGCCCCCCGACCTGTGGCTGATCTTCGCCCCCATCAAGAAGGCCCGCACCGATTTCATCGTGGAAAAGGCGGTCGAACTTGGGGTGTCGCGCATCCTGCCGGTGCAGACGCAATTCACCAATTCCGACCGGATCCGCCAGGACCGGCTGCAGGCCCACGCCATGGAGGCGGCCGAGCAATGCGGCGCGCTGCATGTCCCCCCCGTGGATGAACTGGCCCGGCTGGACACGCTGCTCGCCGGGTGGGACGGCGCGCGCAAGCTGATCTTCTGCGACGAGGCCGAGGCCGGCGCGCGCGGCGCGGCGCTGCAGGGCGCCCCGGCCCCGGCGGCGATCCTTATTGGCCCCGAGGGCGGTTTTTCCGACATCGAACGCGCCCGCCTGCACGCCATGGACCAGACCCGCGTGATCGCGCTGGGGCCGCGTATCCTGCGCGCCGACACGGCGGCGGTTGCGGCGCTGACCCTGTGGCAGACCAGCTGCGGAGACTGGGCGTGATCCGCCCCGAGGCCCGCGCCGCCTTTGCCCGCTGGTCCGAGGCGCTGTGGGGCGGCGCGATCCTTGCGCTGGGGCTTTACTGGGGCTTCTTTACCGGGGGCGGGCTGCTGCACTGGCTGGGCTACGCGGTCGCCATTGCCGGCGCGCTGCTGATCCTGGCGGGCATCCAGAGGGGGCGGTTTCGCACCGGCAGCGGCGGGCCGGGCCTTGTGCAGGTGGTCGAAGGGGCCGCTGTCGGGCGGGGTTGCGGATCTGGACGCGCTGACCGAGCTGCATTTCGACCCCACCGGCAAACCGGCGCATTGGGTGCTGCACCAGGACGGCCAGGCCCCGCTTGCGATCCCGGTCAGCGCCGAGGGCGCCGATGCCCTCTTTGACAGCTTCGCCGCGCTGCCGGGCTTTCACACCGAACGCATGTTGTCCGCCATGAACGGGCCGCCCACGCACGCGGCGGTTCTGTGGCAAAAGGAACCCCGCAAAACCGCACACCTGCGTCTGCATTGACAACGGTTGGCGCAACACTCATCCCTGCCCTTCAAGCGACACGGCCACAAGCGGAGCGCCCCCTTCATGTCCATTCCCCAAACCGGCGGCGGGCCGATTGAAAACCAGGCCCAGCTTGCCGAATATCTCGAAGCGGGCATCAAGCCTGAATCCGACTGGCGCATCGGCACCGAACACGAGAAATTCGGCTATCTCACCGACACCCACGCGCCGCTGCCGCATGACGGCCCGCGCTCTATCGTGGCGGTGCTGGAAGGGCTGCGCGACCGCTACGGATGGGCGCCGGTCACCGAAGGCGGCCACCTGATCGGCCTGACCAAGGACGGCGCCAACGTCAGCCTGGAACCGGGCGGCGCGCTGGAACTGTCCGGCGCCCCGCTGGAAACCATCCACCAGACCTGCGACGAGGTGAACGAACACCTGCGCGAGGTCAAAAGCATCAGCGACGAGATCGGCGTCGGCTTCATCGGCCTGGGCGCCGCGCCCGAATGGATGCACGACGACGTGCCGCTCATGCCCAAGGGCCGCTACAAGCTGATGGATGCCTACATGGACAAGGTGGGCACCTCGGGCAAGGTGATGATGCGGCGCACCTGCACCGTGCAGGTGAACCTTGATTTCGGCTCCGAAGCGGACATGGTCAAGAAGATGCGCGTGGCGCTGGCGCTGCAGCCGGTGGCAACCGCGCTTTTCGCCAATTCGCCCTTTTTCGAGGGCAAGCCCAACGGCATGAAAAGCTACCGCAGCTATGTCTGGCGCCATCTTGATCCGGCGCGCACCGGGATGCTGCCCTTTGTCTTCGAAGACGGCTTCGGCTTTGAACGCTACGTCGACTACGCGCTTGATGTGCCGATGTATTTTGTCTACCGCGACGGCAAGTACATCGACGCGCTCGGCCAGTCCTTCCGCGATTTCATGAAGGGCCGCCTGCCCGCGCTGCCCGGCGAGGTGCCGACGCTGTCCGATTGGGCCGATCACCTGACCACGATCTTCCCCGAGGCGCGGCTGAAGAAATTCATCGAAATGCGCGGCGCCGATGGCGGCCCCTGGCGGCGTCTGTGCGCCCTGCCCGCGTTCTGGGTCGGGCTGACCTATGACAGCACCGCGCTGGATGCGGCTCATGATCTGATCAAGGGCTGGGATACGCCCACCCGCGAGGCGCTGCGCATCGCGGCGGCGGATCATGCGCTGGACGCAGAGGTGAACGGCATCGCCATGCGCGACCTTGCGGCGCGCTGCATCGACATCGCCGAGCTGGGGCTGAAGGCACGCGCGCGCAGCGGCGCCGGCGGCTTGCTTCCGGACGAGACGCATTTTCTGAACGCGCTGAAGGAAAGCATCGACAGCGGCAAGGTGCTCGCCGACGAGATGCTGGACCATTACAACGGCGACTGGGACGGCGATCTAAGCCGGATCTACCCGGCCTACAGCTACTGACCCCGGGGGTGGGCTGGCGCCTTGCGCGGCTGAAAAGACCTCGACGCCGCGCACCAGGTGGGGGCTGAAACGGCGCAGCGCCGAGGGAAGCCATAGTGCAGCTACCCGTCTATCCTGGCCTGTCATTCGGGCTGAAATGCGTTTGCCGGGGGGCCATCCTGCGGCCCATGCCCGCCCCTGCCGTGCCCCAGACCCTGCTCTGTCCAGCAAACGAAAAAACCCGCGCCATGGGGCACGGGAGGGCATGCGCGATCTTGCGCGGCGCGAAACAAAAGTACCTCGGCGCCGCACACTGGGTGGGGGCTGAAACGGCGCGACGCCGAGGGAAGCATATTGCAGCTACCCGTCGATCATCGCGTTTCAATCGGGCGGTATTGAGATCGAAATGCGGCGGTTTCCGGGTATCCCCGCCGCGCGGTCGCGCAGGTCAGCGGCGCGGGTTTTCGGCGCCATGAAAATCGTCGTGGGTGTGACGGCAGATGCGCAGTTCAAGCCGGTTTCGATCGTTCTCGCGGGTGTAGCAGATGTCTTCGGCCAGGGTGCGGATCAGGTACCAGCCGAACCCGCCTTCGGGCAGATCCTCGCAGCGCACGCCCACATCGACGAAGCGCCCCGCCGGCAGCCTGAAATCGGGCATGGCCGAGCCGCGATCGTGCAGGGTCAGGTCGGCGAATTCCGCCCCCGCCCGCAGCCGCAGCACGATATGCCCGTCGGGGCAGTCGCGGTAGGCATGTTCGACGATGTTGTTGAGCGCTTCAGCCAGCACCAGTTCCACCACGCCGCAAGCCGCGGCATTCCAGCCAGACAGGCCCAGCACGCCAGACACGGAATCAAGCGCACCGCGCACATCCTGCGACGTGCTCGCAAGTTCGGTTTCGAAGATCATCGGCGTCGCGGTTACCTGACTGTCCGCCATGGCGGCTACGCTCCTCCGCAGCGCGGTCAATGGGCGGCTTCGCCCCTTGCGGTTTCCACCGTGTCGTGGATCACGAAAATCGTATCCATGCGGGTCATGCGGAACACCTTGTCGACCATCGGGCGCAGCGCGGCCAGGTCCAGCCGCTGGTGCTTTTGCAAGGCTTTCATCGCGGCGACGATGGCGCCCAGCCCGCTGGAATCGATGAAATCGACGGCGCCCAGGTCCAGCACCACGCGCGCGGCGTCGGGCGAAACCTGCGTGCGCACGGCATCCTTGAACTGGATCGCCACCGCGGAATCGATCCGGCCTTCTTCTACCCGGATGATCTGGGGGTCCGACGCCTGGGTCACGGTGAGGTGCATCTGCTGACTGTCCTGTTCTGCTATGTCCATGCCTCAGGCTAGACGGCATTCCTTACCATTCGGTATGCAGAAGGCATGACATCGGGGAGGAACCAGTCATGAGCGATATCGTGATCACCGGCGCGGCGCGTACCGCGATGGGAGGATTCCAGGGCATGTTCGAAGGGCTTCGCGCCCCCGATCTGGGCGCGGCGGCGATCCGCGCGGCGCTGGCCCGGTCGGGCCGCCCGCCCATCGACGAGGTCCTGATGGGCTGCGTGCTGTCCGCCGGACAGGGCCAGGCCCCGGCGCGGCAGGCGGCCTTTGGGGCCGGGCTGGGCGACGCGGTGCCCGCCACCACCATCAACAAGATGTGCGGATCGGGGATGAAGGCCGCGATGCTGGGCTTTGACCAGCTGCGGCTGCGCCAGGCCGGCGCCATCGTCGCGGGCGGCATGGAAAGCATGACCGGCGCGCCCTACCTGCTGCCCGCGATGCGCGGCGGCGCGCGCATCGGCCATGGGCAGGCGGTGGATCATATGTTCCTGGACGGGCTGGAAGACGCCTATGACCGGGGCCGCCTGATGGGCAGCTTTGCCGAGGACTGCGCCGATGCCTTCGGCTTCACCCGCGCGGCGCAGGATCAATACGCCATCGCCTCGCTGGACAACGCGCTGGAAGCGGAACGCTCCGGTGCCTTCGATGCCCTGTCCTTGGTCGTCGAGTACGCGGCGCGCCGCCAGATGGTGAACGCCGCCATCGCCGAGCACCTCGCCCTGTCGGGTGCGGCCCTGGCGCTGGCCCTCGCCGGGGCCGTGCTCCTGTC
>CAXICP010000234.1:0-5742 GCA_964022595.1 uncultured Salipiger sp. | reverse complement strand
GCGCATTGGACAGCGCCGCCCCCCCGCGTTAACAGGCGGGCACAGAATTTGTGAGGGCGCGCATGGTCCAGACTTCTTCCCAGATCGCCCGCGAGGTGCTTGGTACCGAGGCGGCGGGGCTGCAGCGGCTGGCGGACGAACTGCCGCCCGCCTTCGACGACGTGATCACGCTGCTGCTGCACATCAACGGGCGGATCATCGTGTCGGGCATGGGCAAGTCGGGGCACGTGGCGGGCAAGATCGCCGCGACGCTGGCGTCCACCGGCGCGCCCGCGCTGACCGTCCACCCGGGCGAGGCAAGCCACGGCGATCTGGGCATGATCACCCCGGACGATGCGGTCATCCTGATTTCCAACTCGGGCGAAACGCGCGAGCTGGCCGACATGATCGCCCATTGCGCCCGGTTTTCCATCCCCATGGTGGCCATGACGCGCCGCCCCGACAGCACGCTGGCGCGGCAGGCCGACCACCTGCTGCTGATGCCCGACGCGCCCGAGGCCTGCGCCATCGGGATGGCGCCCACCACGTCGACCACCATGGCCATGGCGCTGGGGGATGCGCTTGCGGTCGCGCTCATGCAGGCGCGGGGGTTCGACCGCGAGAATTTCCTGGCCTTCCCCCCCGGGGGCTCGCTTGGCGCGCAGTTGCTGCGGGGGTCCGCCGTGATGCACCGGGGCCCCGAGCTGCCGATGGTCGGCCCCGACACCGACATGGGCGAAACGCTGGTGGTGATGTCGCAAAAGGGGTTCGGCGTCGCGGCGCTGGTCGAAGACGGAAAGCTGACGGGCGTGATCACCGACGGGGATCTTCGCCGCAACCTGGAGGGACTGATGGAACGCAACGCCGGAGAGGTCGCAACCCGCAACCCCCGCAGCATCGCGCCCGACGCATTGCTGACCGAAGCGCTGGGGGTGATGAACGCCAGCAAGATCAGCTCGCTCTTCGCGGTCGAATGCGATGGCACGCTGGTCGGGCTGGTCCACATTCACGACGCGCTGCGGGCGGGTGTGGCATGAAGACGGTCATCTTCATCCCCGCGCGGTTCGCCTCGACCCGGTTTCCGGGCAAGCCGCTGATCGAACTGGCCGGGGCCACCGGCGTTCGCAAGACGCTGATCCAGCGCAGCTGGGACGCGGCGCGCCAGGTGCGCGGCGTCGATGCGGTCTTTGTGCTGACCGACGATGCGCGCATCGCGGATGCGGCGCGCGGCTTTGGCGCGGATGTGCTGATGACATCCAGCGCCGCGCGCAACGGCACCGAGCGCTGCGCCGAGGCGATCGCGCAGCTGGAATCGGACCCCGGCATCGTCATCAACCTGCAAGGCGATGCGCCGCTTACCCCGCCCTGGTTCGTCGAGGCGCTGATCGATCGCATGCAGGACGGCGCGGTGCAGGTGGCCACCCCGGTGCTGCGCACCGAACGCGAGATGCTGGGCAACTTCCTTGCCGACCGCCGGCAGGGCCGGGTCGGCGGCACCACGGCGGTGATGCGCTCTGACGGCACGGCGCTGTATTTTTCCAAGGAAGTGCTGCCCTACGTTGCCGACCCCGCCGCACCGCCCGAGGTCTGGCACCACGTGGGCGTCTACGGCTACCGCCCCGCCGCGCTGCGCGCCTATGCCGGCTGGCCCGAGGGCACGCTGGAACAGGTCGAGGGGCTGGAACAGCTGCGTTTCCTGGAACAGGGCGTGCCCGTCACCTGCGTCAGGGTCGAGGCGCGCGGCCGCGTGTTCTGGGAACTCAACAACCCGGTCGATGTGGACCGCATCGAATCCGTGCTGCAAATGGGAGCCATCGAATGAGCGACGTCACCATCAAGGGCATCACCGTATCCAACGCCGCGCCCTTCGCGCTGATCGCGGGGCCGTGCCAGCTGGAAAGCCTGGATCACGCGCGCATGCTGGCCGAGCGCATCGCCGCGGCGGCCGAGGCCACGCGCACGCCGTGGATCTTCAAGGGCAGCTTTGACAAGGC
Source organism: uncultured Salipiger sp. (assembly GCA_964022595.1). GTDB lineage: Bacteria > Pseudomonadota > Alphaproteobacteria > Rhodobacterales > Rhodobacteraceae > Salipiger. Next base: position 3,769 of record CAXICP010000234.1, on the reverse strand, counting down.
GAACCGTTCCTCGCTGGGCGGCAAGCGCGGCATCGGGATGGACGCGGGCCTGTCGATCCTGTCCACCATCGGCGCCGAATTCGGCGTGCCCGTGCTGACCGATGTGCATGACGCGGCGCAATGCGCCACCGTGGCGCAGGCGGTGGATGTGCTGCAGATCCCCGCCTTTCTGTCGCGCCAGACCGACCTGCTGCTGGCCGCCGGGGAAACCGGCGCGGCGATCAACGTCAAGAAAGGGCAGTTCCTTGCCCCGTGGGATATGGAAAACGTCGCCGCCAAGATCGCATCGACCGGGAACACCCGCATCATGCTGTGCGAACGCGGGGCGAGCTTTGGCTACAACATGCTGGTGAGCGACATGCGCTCGCTGCCGATCATGGCGCAGACCGGCTATCCCGTGGTGTTCGATGCGACCCATTCGGTGCAACTGCCCGGTGGGCAGGGCACATCGTCCGGCGGGCAGCGCCAGTTCGTCGAACCGCTGGCGCGCGCGGCCTGCGCCGTGGGCACGGCGGCGGTGTTCATCGAAACCCACGAAGCCCCAGACAGCGCGCCGTCGGACGGGCCGAACATGGTGCAGATCGACGGGTTGCAGGCGCTACTGGGCGGCCTGCGCGCCATCGACGACCTTACCAAGGGTCGCGCCGGGGACTAAAATTTTTAGCTAAAAATTTTAGTCACAGCCCCGAGCCGGGCACGACGGTTTCGGGGCTGTGCGCAAAGCTGAGCCCCTCGATCGCGACAAGGCGCTTCGTTCCCGTCGGGCCCCGGGCGATCAGCGCTGCGCCGTCGCGGGCAAAGCGGTAATCACCCCGGGATCCGGGCAGCAGCGCCACGTCCTGACCGTCGCCGCCGTGCAGGCTGTCGTCGCCGCCCCCGGGCACCAGCGTGTCATCGCCCGCGCCGCCCAGCAGGATATCCTCGTGCGGGGTGCCTTGCAGCCGGTCCGCACCGGCACCCCCACTCAGCGTGACGCCATCGGCAAAGGCATCGGCGTCGCGCGGGGCCCAGTCCGACGGGCCGGTGGCGTTGTACTGCATCAGCATGTCCCAGCGCGGGTTCGCATCGCCCAGATGGCGCAGGGCGCCCCAGCTGCCCCATTTCGACGGCGGAGCCACGTCGACGAAGGCGTTGAACAGCGTGCCGCCCGCCTCTGCCCAGCCGCCCAGAAGATCCTCGTACAGCATCGCCATCTCGGGGGTGTAGTTCAGGTATTCGAAGAACCCGGTCAGGCGCGCGTCTTCGCTGCGCTCGGCCTGCGCTGCCACATGGGTGCCGCCTTCGTACATCACCAGCCGCAGCCCGGCGGCCTTGGCGACGCCCGCGTGATAGGGCAGAAGATTTCCCAGCAGTTCCGCAAGCGAGCCGTCCCGCAGCGCAAGCACCGCCGGCGCCACGGCGGCATCAAAGCGATGCGCCCGGACGTATTCGCGCAGCGCCACGCGGCGCAGGCCGCGCGCCTCGCCCGCCGCGACGGCCTCGGCTTCGGCGCGGTCAAGCCAGCCGTCGACCTGCGGCGCCATCTCGGTTCCGCCCAGCTCGTGGCCGAAATAGCCGGTCACCGCGTAGGCGTCGAATTCGCGCGAGGGGGGATGGCCAAGGCGCAGATAGGCCAGCGGCGCCACAAGGATGTTTTCTTCCAGCCCCGGCCAGCCGGTATGGGTGGCCATGACCCGCACCAGCCGGTCGTCGCCCGCATCGCCGAAAACGTCCGACCAGATCCGCATCACCTGCGCCGCGCGCAGGGCGTAATACTGGATCCAGCCGCTTTCCGATGGCCCCCACAGCGCATCGGCCCGCGCTCCCGCCCATTCCGACTGCGGGAAGATGTGGTTCCAGACCTCGTTGGAATATTCCACATGCGCCCGAAGACGCGGGTCCAGCCGGTCGCGCACGGTTTCGGCAAAGCGGCGGATGTAGGCGTCATCGGCCATGTGCGGCATGTTGAACCACGGGTCCGCGCCGATCTGGTTGGCCAGCGCGATCATCGCTTCAAGCGGCACGCCCCAGGCGGTCCAGCTGAAATCGGTCATCCGGGGCCGATCGCCCCAGCCCTGCACCGGCGAGCCGTTGGTCATCATCCAGTCCATGAACCGCACCGAGCGCAGGTCGCGCACCCGCGCCACCCAGGCGGGATCAAAGATCACCCCCGCCTCGAACAGCGCCAGCTGGTCCTCGCGCACCACATGGATGTCGCGGATCGGATCATCCGGGTCGGTGGCCGAAATCGAAACCCCCACCGACCCCTCGCCGGGGCTGTAGTGAAACCGCGCCTCGTTCGGGGCATAGCTGACGCGGCTGGCCCGGCCGGTCAGCTTCAGATCGCCGGTTCCGGCCCATGTCACGATGTAGCTGCCGCGCAGGTGGGCGGCGGCTTCGGGCTGATCGGTCAGCAGCAGCGCCTCAAGCCGTTCAACGCGCTGGGGGATGCGCAGGGGCCAGCCGTGTTCGTCCAGCACGCCTTCGGCGCGCAGCTCGTCGATGCCCACGCCGCCCCAGCGGCCGGGCAGGTGCCCCACCCATTGGCGGGCGGTCTTCATCAGATCGACAAAGGGCTGCTGCGTGGACCAGTCCGAAATGCCGTTCAGCCCCATCCCAAGCGCCGGAAGCCCCTGAGGCCGGGCGCCGGGCGCGGGCAGCGCAACGGGGATGCGCGCGGGCAGCGGCGCGGCGGCTTCGGCCTTGCGCACGGGCGCTGCCGAGCTGTCCGCCCCGGCGAAGACATCCGCCGCCAGAACCGCCTGCCAGACCGCTTGGGCAAGCCGGGGATAGTCGGCAACCACCTGCGGATGCAGGCTGGCGGGCGGTTCGAACCCGGCGGGGGGCGGGGCCTCGTATAGCGCCGCGTAGACGATCATCGCGGCCAGGAAATACAGCGTCGGCGTGCCGTGCGGGTCCGCATCGACGTAAAGCGCATCGGGAGCCAAGGTTTCCAGCAGCCCGCCCTTGCCCAGCAGCCCCGCCAGCACCGACGCCACCGGCAAAAGCCGCACATCGGCGCCCGGGCGCGCGGCGCGCAGCGCCTCGGTCAGGTCAGTGTACCAGGCGTGATAGTCTCCGGCATTGAACGCCTGATACCGCCGCGCCGCCCGGTCGGACGGCGGAAAGCGCCGCGAAAACGGCGCCATCTCGGCCCAGCCTTCATAGATCCAGACCGGCGCGCGCGATTGGTCCTGCGTCCAGTCCAGCACATCTAGCGTCGCGCCAAGCGGGCTTGCCCCGTCGGGGTTGTCGCCTTCGTATGGCGCATCCGGGGCCTGGTACTGGATGAAATTCGCCGGAGCGATGATGACCGCATCAAGCCCCGCATCGCCAAAGGCCCCCTGCCCCGGATCCCACGCGCTTGCCACCCCCGGCAGCGACCAGTTCGGGCGCGGCGGCAGGCCGTCGGCAAAGTCGCGCAGAAAGCCCCATTGCCCGTCCAGCGCAAGGCGGCGCCCGTCCGCTTCGGCCAGCGCGTCCAGCCAGTGCGGCACGTTCGTGTGCGCCTGCTCGCCCAGGAAATGCACCAGACTGTTGCCGAAGACATAGGCATCCACATGGTCGCGCCCCTCGGCCGGGGCGGCGGCCGGAAGCATCGCCAGCACGGCGGCGCGGCATAGCTGTTTGAGCACGCGGTTTCCCCTTTGCAGCATCGGCACAGTGATAGGCGCGCGGGGCTGCGTCGCTCAACCCCCGGCGTGGCGATGCCGCAGCACGGCGGCGGTTTTCGCCACATCCCGCCCATTTTGCGGTTCCCATTTCGCGATCGGCGTCTATAGTCCGGGGC
>CAXICP010000233.1:0-5743 GCA_964022595.1 uncultured Salipiger sp. | reverse complement strand
TGCGCCGCGCGCCTCGCTGTTCGACCTTGCCGACAGCCTTGCGACCCTCATGGATGAAATGCAGGACGAAGGCGTTTCGCCCGAAACCGTCGCCGGGCTGGACGTGAGCGATGAATCCGGCCACTGGCAGCGGGCGCAGACCTTTTTCAACATCGTGCAGCACTATTTCGACGGCGCGGGCGAGGCGCCCGACGTCAACGCCTTTCGCCGCCTCGCGCTGGAACAGCGCCTCGCGGAATGGGACCGTCAGCCGCCCGAACACCCGGTGATCCTTGCCGGGTCGACCGGGTCGCGGGGCGGCACCAACCGGCTGATGCGCGCGGTTGCGCGACTGCCGCAAGGCGCGCTGGTGCTTCCGGGGTTCGATTTCGACACGCCCGATGACGTCTGGACCGGGCTGACCGACGCCCTCTCGGGCGAGGATCACCCCCAGTTCCGCTTTGGCAAGCTGATGAACGACCTTGGGCTGACGCCGCCCGACATCGCCCCCTGGACCGATGACATCGCCCCCGCCCCCGAGCGCAACAAGCTGGTCTCGCTTGCGCTGCGCCCCGCCCCGGTGACCGACCAGTGGCGCGAAGAAGGCCCGCGCCTGCCCGACCTTGCCGGCGCCACACAGGGCCTTACCCTGCTTGAGGCGCCATCGCCCCGCGACGAGGCGACCGCCATCGCGCTGCGTCTGCGCCAGGCCGCCGAAGACGGCGTCACCGCTGCGCTGATCACCCCCGACCGCATGCTGACCCGCCAGGTTTCTGCCGCGCTGGACCGCTGGGAAATTTTCCCGGATGACAGCGCGGGCATCCCGCTGCAGCTGTCCCCGCCCGGGCGGTTCCTGCGCCATGTGGCGGATCTTTTCGCCGCCGACCTCACGGCCGAGGCCTTGCTGACGCTTCTCAAGCATCCGCTGACCCACAGCGCCGACGCGCGCGGCCCCCACCTGCGCGCCACCCGCGAGCTGGAACTGCACATTCGCCGCGAAAGCTGGCCCTACCCCCGCCCCGATCAGATCGCGCAATGGGGCCAGACCGAAGAACAGACCAACTGGACGGACTGGCTGACCGGCGCCTTCTTCGTGGATCGCACGCGCGGCAAGCGCCCCCTGGCCGAATGGGTTTCCATGCATATCGCCGCCGCCGAAGCCATCGCGGGCGGCCCCGGGTCCGAGCTGTGGAAAGAGGCCGCCGGGCGCAAGACCCGCGCCGCCGTCGACCGCCTTGCCGCCGAAGCCGAACACGGCACCGAACTAGATGCCCGGGATTACGCCGATCTTTTCCTTGCGATCCTGTCGCGCGAAGAGCTGCGCGACCGCGACGCGCCGCACCCCAGGATCCTGATCTGGGGCACGCTGGAAGCGCGCGTGATGGGCGCCGATCTTCTGATCCTCGGGGGGCTGAACGAAGGTTCGTGGCCCGAACTTCCCGGCGCCGACCCCTGGCTGAACCGGCGCATGCGGCACCAGGCGGGGCTGCTTGTGCCCGAACGGCGCATTGGCCTTGCGGCGCATGATTTCCAGCAGGCGATCGCCGCCAAGGACGTGTGGATCACCCGCGCGCTCAAGACCTCTGACGCGGAAACCATCCCGTCGCGCTGGGTCAACCGGTTGATGAACCTGATGAATGGCCTGCCCGGGCAGGGCGGCCCCGAAGCGCTGGCCGCGATGCGCGCACGCGGCGCGCACTGGCTTGCGCTGGGTCGCGAACTGGAACGGCCGACCCCGGTTCCGGCCGCCGTGCGCCCGTCCCCCGCGCCGCCGCTTCCCGCGCGCCCGACGCGCCTGTCGGTGACCGAAATCAAGACGCTGATCCGCGACCCCTTCGCCATCTACGCGCGGCGCGTGCTGCGTCTGTCGCCGCTCAACCCGCTGCAACGCGCGCCCGACGCCTTGCTGCGCGGCACGCTGGTGCACGAGGTGCTGGAAGGCTTCGTCAAGGACAGCATCGCCGCGCCCGGCAGCATCACCGCCGACGCGCTGATGGCCCGCGCCGCGCAGATCCTGGGCGCCCCGCTGACCGGGCCCTACCCCGCCGCGCGCCCCCTGTGGCAGGCCGGGCTTGCGCGCGTCGCGCAATGGTCCGCCGACAGCGAACGCGCCCGGCAGGCCATTGCCCGCCCCGCGCAGTTCGAAATTCCGGGCAAGGCCGAGATCCCCGCATTGGGGTTCACCCTGCGCGGCAAGGCCGACCGCATCGATCTGGACCCGGGCGGCGGCGCGCATCTGTACGATTACAAGACCGGCAGCGCCCCGTCGAAAAAGGAACAGCGCTTTTTCGACAAGCAGCTTCTGCTTGAGGCGGCGATGGTCGAACGCGGTGCCTTTCGCGATTTCAAACCGACGCATGTGGCCGGCGCGACCTTCATCGCCCTGAACCCTGCGGGAGAAATTCCCGCACCTCTTGATGAGGTCACCCCGGCGCAGGTCTGGGCGGAATTCGAAACGCTGATGACCGCGTGGGCCGACCCCGCGCGCGGCTACACCGCCCGCGCCGCCCTGCTGCGGGAAACCGACTTTTCCGATTACGACCATCTTTCCCGTTTCGGGGAATGGGACGTGATCGACACCCCCACGCGCGATGTGCTGACATGACCCGAAACGACGCGACCGAAGCACAGGTGCGGGCCGCGCGCCCCGATGCCTCGACCTGGCTGGCGGCCAATGCCGGGTCGGGCAAGACGCGGGTGCTGACGGACCGGGTGGCCCGGCTGCTGCTGGACGGGGTGCTGCCCGAACACATCCTGTGCCTGACCTACACCAAGGCCGCCGCGACCGAGATGCAGAACCGCCTGTTCCGCCGGCTGGGTCACTGGGCGATGCTGGACGACGACGGGCTGCGCGCCGAACTTGTCGACCTTGGGCTGGAAGGGTCGCTTTCCGCCGACAGGCTGGCGCGGGCCCGCACGCTGTTCGCCCGCGCCATCGAAACGCCGGGCGGGCTGCGCATTCAGACGATCCATTCCTTCTGCGCCTCGCTGTTGCGGCGTTTCCCGCTGGAAGCTGGCGTGTCTCCGCAGTTTCACGAGATGGAAGATCGCGCCGCCGAACTGCTGCGCGCCGAGGTGCTTGACCGGCTGGCGGAAACATCGCCGCACCTTGTCGCCGACCTTGCCTTTCACATCACCGCCGACCCCGCGCCCCTTCTGGCCGAACTGTGCCGGCACCGCGATGCCTTCGTGCCGCCGCGCAGTGATGCCGATCTGGCGGCGCTGTACGGGCTTGCGCCGGACACGACCGAGGATTCCCTGCTGGCGCGCGTCTTCGCCGGGAATGAAATGGATCTGCTTGCCCGCATCATCCCCACCCTGTCCGCGTCCGGCGCCAATGACAGCAAGGCCGCTGCCGCGCTGGCGCAAGTCAAGGCGCCCACGCTTGCCGCGCTTCCCGTTTTCGAGAATGTCTTCCTGACGGGTTCAGGCGCCAAGGAACCCTTTACCGCCAAGATCGGCAGCTTTCCCACCAAGGGGCTGCGCAACGGCGCGCTGGCCGCCGACATGGACGCGCTGGATGATCTGATGCGCCGGGTCGAAGACGCCCGTGAGGCCCGCCTGGCCCTGGCCGCCCTTAGCCGCGAAAAGGCCCTGCATCGCTTCGCCGCGCAGTTCCTGCCGGCCTATGAACGGGAAAAGCAACGGCGCGGCTGGCTGGATTTCGATGACCTTGTGACGCGCGCGCGGGATCTTCTCTCGGATCCGAGAGTGGCGGAATGGGTGCTGTATCGACTGGACGGCGGCATCGACCACATCCTTGTCGACGAGGCGCAGGATACCTCTCCGGTGCAATGGCAGGTGATCGAACGGCTGGCGCAGGAATTCACGTCGGGGATCGGCGCGCGCACTGACCTGCGCCGCACGATTTTCGTCGTGGGGGACAAGAAACAATCGATCTACAGCTTTCAGGGCGCCGATCCGCGCGAATTCGACCGGATGGCGGACGAGTTCGCCGAACGGCTTCGCCCCACCGATGCGCCGCTGTGCCGGATGATGCTGGAATACAGTTTCCGGTCGGCGGAACCGATCCTGCGCCTTGTCGACAACTGTTTCGAAGGGCGCGAGGCCGCCGGTTTTCCCGCCGATCAGACCCATCGCGCGTTCAAGGCCGACATGCCCGGGCGCGTCGACCTGTGGCCGCATGTGCCCGCCACCAAGCCCGAAGACGACGACGGCAACTGGTTCGATCCCGTCGACCGCGTGGGCGAGGAACATCATTCCGTCGTGCTTGCCAACCGCGTCGCGGGCTTTATCGAAAAGACCATCGGCCAGCCCCTGCCCGAGGAAATCGGGCAGACCGGCACCTATCGTGCCCGCCCGGCCCATGCGGGCGATTTCCTGATCCTGGTGCGCGGTCGCGGGCGGCTGTTCACCGAGATGATCCGCGCCTGCAAGGCGCGCGGCCTGCCCATCGCCGGGGCGGACCGGCTCAAGGTCATGTCCGAACTTGCGGTCAAGGACATCGGCGCGCTGCTTGGCTTTCTGTCCACGCCCGAGGACGACCTGTCCCTTGCCACGGCGCTGCGATCGCCCCTGTTCGGCCTGTCGGAGCAGCAGCTTTTCAGCCTTGCCCACCCGCGCAAGGGCTACCTGTGGGCCGCGCTGCGCGACGCGCGGGAAAGTTTCCCGGATACGGTTCGCATCCTGGATGACCTGCGCGGGCAGACCGATTTCCTGCGCCCCTACGATCTGATCGAACGCATCCTGATCCGCCACGACGGGCGCCAGAAGCTTCTGGGCCGGCTGGGCGAAGAGGCGCAAGACGGCATCGACGCGCTGCTGGGGCAGGCGCTGGCTTATGAACAGACCGAGGTGCCATCGCTGACCGGCTTCCTTGAATGGATGCAGACCGACGATCTGGAAATCAAGCGCGCCCCAGACAGTGCGGGCGCGCGTATCCGGGTGATGACGGTGCACGGGGCCAAGGGGCTGGAAGCGCCCATCGTCATCCTGCCCGATTGCGCCCGCCCGCGCGGCGACATCCGCGACCAGTTGCTGACTGCCGAAGGCGGCACCGTCTGGAAGGCCGCGTCGAACACCCAGCCCCGCGTTCAGGCCGACGCGCTTGAAGCCGCCAAAGAGGCGGACGCGCGCGAACGCGAACGGCTGCTGTATGTGGCGCTGACCCGGGCAGAGAAATGGCTTGTGGTCGCCGCCGCGGGCGAGCTGGGAAAGCAGGGCGACGCCTGGTACGACAAGGTGCGCATCGGGATGGAACGGTCCGGCGCGCTGCCGGTGCAGCAGGATTTCGGCGATTGGGGCGGCAAGCTGGACGGCTGGCGGCTGGGCCTGGACGACTGGTCGCATCTGCCCTGCGAAACCCCCGCCCCGCGCACCATTGCCAGCACCGATCTGCCCGAGCTTTTCCGCCGCCCCGCCCCGCCCGCGCAGGAACCGGCGAAAACGCTGTCTCCGTCGGATCTTGGCGGGGCCAAGGCGCTTGGCGGCGAGGATGGCGAAGACCGGGACGAGGCAATGCGCCGCGGCGCGCTGCTGCACGTGCTGCTGGAACATCTTGCCCCGCTGCCCGCCGCCGCCCGCCCCGAGGCGCTGCCACATGTCATCGCCATCGCCGAAGATCCGCCTGCGGAAACCGACAGCTTGGCGGCCGAGGCGCTTGCCGTGCTTGCCGCGCCCGACCTTGCCCCGCTTTGGCACCCCGACGCCCTGGCCGCGGTGCCCTTCACCGCCGAGCTGCCCGCGCCGGGGCGCCTTCCCGGCCTCACCCCCGCGCTGCTCCGCCCCGCCGCCACCGCCCCCC
>CAXICP010000232.1:0-5773 GCA_964022595.1 uncultured Salipiger sp. | reverse complement strand
GTAGAGGTGGAACACACCGTCGAGGTAATCGGCCTTCGTACTGGAAGCGGCCCGCCGCACGATATCATGGTCGAAATGATCGCGGTTGAACCGTTGCTCTGCACTTTGGGAAAACCCGTCGATCAGCACCACCCCCAGGCGGAGACCTGCTGTCTCAATACACAGATCGTAATTCGTGGTGAACAGTTTCACTCTGGGCTTTTCCGGGGATCGGCGAGCGAACTTGCGAAGAAACCCGGTGTGCGCAGGCAGTTCCGTGTCACTGCGCACGAAGCCGACCTGAGCCAGAATTTCACGTTCTGCGGTGCCTACAAAATCTTTCAGCTTCTCCAGTCTGGCAAGTTCAGGGAACGCGGTATCCTTTTCGGCCCGAACCTCCAGCAACTCGATGGACATCTTGCACAAGCTCAATAGCGCCTCGATGTTCTCCTCACCTTCGGCAGGTACTTGTCCAATAACGGATTGCGCAATCTCGTTGAAAGTAGCTTCGCCACAACCGTTCTTGACCGCCTCCCATAGGTGCCACATTCCCGGCGCGTTAGGCCCGCTATCATTCTTGGCCGAGAAGGACGCCCCGGACCCAAGCAGCACCACGACATTGGTCGAGTGCAGCGCAGCGAGCAGGGCTTCTTCGACCTGATCTTTGCAACCGGCCTTGGGTTTCTTGCTGGGGTCGTTCGTGTCTTCCTTCTCTCCTTCCCAGCGAAGCCACTTGCCGTCGCGTGTCAACAAGCGCAGAAGTTTTTCATTGCCCTCTGGATGGCCGTTCCAATAGTTCTTCAATTTGTTCATCCAAGCATGCAATTTTAACGCGAGGCTAATTTATCTGGATTGACAGGTAAACCGTCTATGAAGCACCTGCCGGGTGGCAAACTCAGGCCGCAAGCAAATCAATGGCGGCTTTTGGCGTCGCGCTTATGCAATTTTTTCCTGCAGCGAAAGTCCGGTTCCCGCCCTTTGAGCCAGGGCAGATCAACTTGCAGCGCCGGGCGTGAGCGGTGACTATGGCCCTTGAGGCAAACCATTCGCCCCCAAGAGCGATGACGCTTCATGTATTCGTATCTGGTGTTAAGCCCAGTACCCCAGGAAGCCCTCTGGAGGCGTCACTCAGGCCTGATCTCGCGCTGGTGGCGAGCAAGAAGCGCGACCAGTCTTCGGCCGGAAATCACCTTCTGGCGTTTGAGGTGGATGAGGCCCCTTTCAACCAGGTCGAGGTCAACGTCGTCTCCACAGACGCGAGCAACGGTGTCGGCGTAGACATCTGTTGCTGTGACGGGCACCTGACAATTTCTCCGACGCTGATATCGGCTCAGGATCGTAGCGACAGCTTGCGTCGGCTTAATGGTCTTCATTGGAGTTCCCACCGCTTCCAAGCGACCTCTTGTCCAGGGTCTCACCATCGCAAGCCAGCCCCACTGCTCCATGCTCAGGCTCATGCGGGAGAGGGCACAAGGGCCCTCCGCCGAATCCGCCGCTTCATGCCACGAACCGCACATCCCCCTCATACGCGAAAGGCGCCGGAGCGTCTGCTCCAGCGCCTCTATCACCGTCTTTCAGAGAGCAGCCTAGGGACAGCAGGCGGTACGTTTCGCCCGACACCCCTTGCGCATTCATCTGCTCTCTCTGACTACGCCTCGCCGAAGCGATCGGCCTATTATTTCATTCGCTTCAACAAGCGCACCGTCCAAGCCAGTCCATCCGAGAGCCTATGGTCGGTCGAAACGTCTCACTGGACCAGATGCTGAAGGGACTAACCGCGAAGCCGGCAGAACGCGGGGGCATCCACGTTCTTCAAAATAGTCCTCGGCCGGATCTTGTGACCTATTTGGCCGCAACTTGATCCCGATTTACACCCTCAGTGCGTCCACGCCCCGCGCCGGTCGACGGCGAAGTTCTCGGCGTAGCCGCGCTGGCGTACGTTCGGCTTGCGCTTTTGCGGCGAGGCGACGACCGCGTCGATGCCATGTTCGCGGGCGTAATCCAGCGCTGCTTCCTTGCTGTCGAAGGTCAGCCGCACCTGGCTTTGGGTGTCGTCGGACGAGGTCCAGCCCATCAGCGGATCGACCTCGCGCGCGGAGCTTTGCGAAAATTCCAGAAGCCAGTATCTTGTCTTTGCCTGGCCCGAGGACATCGCGGTCTTGGCAGGCTGGTAAATCCGTGCGCGCATGGAATCCCTCCGTTAGCTCATCCGTGTTATCCGGGATATGGCGCGAGGGGGCAAGAGATCACGCCGCATTGTGCACAATCCGATGAGATCGCCGCGCCCGAAAGGCCCGCCAGGGCGCGCGCCACTTGAAAATCGGCGCCGCGGGGGCACATGATGCAGCTGCCCGTCAAGGAACCGTCTCATGCCCTTTGCCCATTCCGACAAGTCCGTCCCGCTGCTGCACGCGCCCGCCCCGGACGTGAAGACCCGCGAAAAGCTTGAGGGTGGCAAGCGGTTCAACATGCACACCGAATTCAGCGCGGCGGGGGATCAGCCCACGGCCATCACCGAACTGTCCAAGGGGGTCGTCGACGGCGAACGCAACCAGGTGCTGCTGGGCGCAACGGGCACCGGCAAGACCTTCACCATGGCCAGGATCATCGAGGAAACCCAGCGCCCCGCGATCATCCTTGCCCCGAACAAGACGCTGGCGGCGCAGCTTTACGGCGAATTCAAGGGCTTCTTCCCGGAAAACTCGGTCGAGTATTTCGTCAGCTACTACGACTATTACCAGCCCGAAGCCTATGTGGCGCGCTCGGACACCTATATCGAGAAGGAAAGCCAGATCAACGAACAGATCGACCGGATGCGCCATTCGGCCACCCGGGCGCTTCTGGAACGCGACGACGTGATCATCGTGGCCTCGGTGTCGTGCATCTACGGCATCGGGTCGGTGGAAACCTACGGCGCGATGACGCAGGATCTGCACGTCGGCAATGAATACGAGATGCGCAAGGTGATGGCTGACCTCGTGGCGCAGCAGTACAAGCGCAACGATCAGGGCTTCCAGCGCGGCAGCTTCCGGGTGCGCGGCGACAGCCTTGAAGTCTGGCCCGCCCACCTTGAAGACCGCGCCTGGCGGCTGTCCTTCTTCGGCGAAGAGCTGGAAGCGATCACCGAAATCGATCCGCTGACCGGGCAGAAGACCGGCAGTTTCGAGCGCATCCGCGTCTACGCCAATTCGCACTACGTCACGCCCAAACCCACGATGAACCAGGCGATCGTGAGCATCAAGAAAGAGCTTCGCCAGCGGCTTGACCAATTGGTGAACGAGGGCAAGCTGCTGGAAGCGCAGCGGCTGGAACAGCGCACCAATTTCGACATCGAAATGCTTGAAGCGACCGGCGTGTGCAACGGCATCGAAAACTATTCGCGCTACCTGACGGGCCGCGCCCCGGGCGAGCCGCCCCCCACCCTGTTCGAATTCATCCCCGACAACGCCATCGTCTTCGCCGATGAATCCCACGTGTCGGTCCCGCAGATCGGCGCGATGTACAAGGGCGACTACCGGCGCAAGTTCACCCTGGCCGAACACGGCTTTCGCCTGCCGTCCTGCATGGACAACCGCCCCCTCAAGTTCGAGGAATGGGACGCGATGCGCCCCCAGTCGGTGTTCGTGTCGGCCACGCCCGCCAGCTGGGAAATGGAACAGGCGGGGGGCGTGTTCACCGAACAGGTCATCCGCCCCACGGGCCTGCTGGACCCGATGGTGGAAATCCGCCCCGTGACCACGCAGGTCGACGATCTTCTGGACGAGATCCGCAAGGTCACCGCCGATGGCTTCCGCACGCTTTGCACGGTGCTGACCAAGCGCATGGCCGAGGATCTGACCGAATACCTGCACGAGCAGGGCATCAAGGTGCGCTACATGCACAGCGACATCGACACGATCGAACGCATCGAGATCCTGCGCGATCTGCGCCTTGGGGCGTTCGACGTGCTGATCGGCATCAACCTGCTGCGCGAGGGTCTGGATATTCCCGAATGCGGGCTGGTGGCCATTCTTGACGCCGACAAGGAAGGGTTCCTGCGTTCGGAAACCTCGCTGATCCAGACCATCGGGCGCGCCGCGCGCAACGCCGAGGGGCGCGTCATCATGTATGCCGACCGCAAGACCGGCTCGATGGAACGGGCGCTGGCGGAAACCGACCGCCGCCGCGCCAAGCAGATCGCCTATAACGAGGAACACGGCATCACGCCCGCCACGGTCAAGAAGAACGTCGATGACATCCTTGCCGGCCTTTACAAGGGCGACGTGGACATGAACCGCGTCACCGCCACGGTGGACACGGGCCGCGCCGGTGCCAACCTGGAAGCGGTGCTGCAGGGGCTGCGCACCGACATGCGCAAGGCGGCCGAGAACCTTGAATTCGAAGAGGCCGCGCGCCTGCGCGACGAGGTCAAGCGGCTGGAAGCGGTCGATCTGGCCATTTCCGACGACCCGCTCGCGCGGCAGCAGGCGGTGGAACGGGCATCGGACGCGGCGGTGAATTCGCGCGGCCGCTCGACGGCGGGGCGCCCGGGGCAGCACGGCGGCAACGTCAGGCGGCGCAAGCGATAGGCGCGGCCCGTAACCCGGGCATGAAAAAGCCCCCTTCGCATGGGCGAAGGGGGCGCACTCGTCACGTGACCGGTAGAACGGGTCAGCCTTCGTCGTCGGGGGGATTCACGTCGACGGTCGGAACCTTCACTTCGGTTTCCTCGGTGTCCACGTCCACGTCGACGTCGGGCACTTCGACAGTCTCGGTGCTGGTGCCGGTGGTGATCGTTCCCACTTCGGCATCCACGTCGGGCATCTCGCCGCCCTCGACAGACATGTCCACGTCCGGCAGCGCGCCCTCGTCGGTCACGTCGAAGTCGATCATGTATGCGCCAAACGCGATGGCGGCGACGGCCACGACGGCAATTCCTACGGCAGCTCCGGTTTTCATCAGGTGTCTCCTTGGTCGTCTGTTCTGCGGGCCGTTCGGCGCCGCGATTGTTCACACAACCTTGAAGACCCCCGGATCGTTCCATCGGATCGGAAATTTCGAATGTCTTTTCATCCCGCCGCCCCTGCCGCGCGAAATCGCGGTGGGCGGCGCGCGGGTGTCAGCCGCAATGCACCGACAGGACCTGCCCCAGATCGTCGGTTTCGATGTTCAGGCGATCTGGGCGGTGATCCATGGTCACCGGATCACCGCGCCGGTAGATGCGCGCCCCAAGATCGCCCGGAAGCGTGATCGCCGCGATATTGGACCCCAACAGCGATTGGTACCCCGAAGCGCCGCAGCCGCTTTCGGGCGGCGCGCGGTCCGGCGCGGCGCAGGCGGCGACAAGGGGCACAAGGACAAGCAGCAGGCGGATCATCGGGCAAAACTCCGGGTTCGGGCGGTGGGTCGCGGCCCCCAGTTGGCCCGATGATCGCGCCTCGCGCAAGGGTGTGCACCCGCGCCGCTGCCGGGGATCGACAGGGCGCCGATCCGGGGGCAAAGTCGGCCCATGCGACATGCCTTCCCGATTCCCGTCTTCGCGCTGCTGCTGCTTGCCGCCTGCGCCACCCCGCGCGAAGCGTGCCTGAACGATGCCGCGGCGCCCTGGCGATCCGCCATGCGCGAACGCGAACGCATCGCGGCGGATCTGGCGCGCGGCTATACCTTCGAAACCGATTTCGAACGGCGGCGCGTCTACGCGACCTGCCGCACCAGCAAGGGGCACCCCTATGGCTGCTGGGACACCATCACCGAACCCGTGAGATCGGAAGAGCGTCGTGTAGGGAGAGAGTGTAGATCTCGGTGGTCGCCGTAT
>CAXICP010000231.1:0-5811 GCA_964022595.1 uncultured Salipiger sp. | reverse complement strand
CTGGTCCGAGGACAAGCGTAGACCATCCACCTTGGTGCGGTCGTAGCGGCGCAGCCCCAGATGCGAGGGGGCTAGCGTCGTGACAGTGCCCGAGGTGCCGACGATCTGGAACCCCTCGCGCGACTGCGTGTCCTTGTAGGGGGCGAATTCGGAAAGGTTTTCTTCGAAAAACCAGCTCATCAAGGCGTAGCGCGCGGCGTCGTCCTCGACATCCGAGAACTGGTCGCGCAGCGTCGCGACCCCCAGCGGCACGGAAATCCAATCCACCACCCTTGCGGCGGGAAAGGGGCTTTCGGCCGGGTGAAAGCCCGCGTGCAGCCGCATGATCGCGCGCGGCCTGTCCCGTGCGGGAACCGATCCAAGATCGATCCACACAAGTTCCGTCGCCCCTCCCCCGATGTCGACCACCAGCAGCTGTTCCGTGCGCGTCGACACCAGCGGCGCGCAGGAAATCACCGCAAGGCGCGCTTCTTCCTCGGGCTGGATGATTTCCAGCGTCAGCCCGGTTTCGCGGCGCACCTGTCGGATGAATTCGCGCGCGTTCTTGGCCCGCCGGCAGGCTTCGGTCGCGACAAGCCGCATGCGCGTGACCTCGTGGCGCCGGATCTTCTGCTGGCAGACGTGCAGCGCCCCGATGGTGCGCGACATGGAGGCACGCGAAAGCCTTCCGGTCCGTTCCAGCCCGTGCCCGAGCTGAACGGATTTCGAAAACGAATCCACCACATGAAACTGGCTGCCCTTGGGATGGGCAATCAGCATGCGACAACTGTTTGTTCCCAGATCCAACGCCGCATAAAGCGCGTTCGGATCGGGTGAGTGCGGCGCGGAGCTCTCTACCGGTTTCGGGAAAGCGCCCGTGCCGTCTGGACGCCTTGGCGCCATATTCATGCGCCTTTCCGAATTTCAACTTGGGGTCAGGATACGCGGGCGGTGGCGGCCACGCAAGCGCCATCCCGTCCGGCTGCAAAAGGATCGGCGAAGCGTCTGAAAAGGCGCCCATTTTCCCGGGGCGCCACATAAAGGGCGCCGCGCGGGCTCTTGGGCGCGGATCGCGATGATAAGCCCCCTACGCGGCCCGTACAGGATCGCGGGTGCAATCCCCGCGCCCCGGCGCTATCAGGGACGGGCAAGGCCCGCGCGGCCCCGGGGTCGGCGCACCTTTGGGCGCGAACAGGCCCGGATGAACAAGGAAACACGATGGTCACCGCTGGCACCAAGGCTCTTCTTTTCGATCTGGACGGCACGCTGCTGCCGTCGGACCCGCTGCATTACGAGGTTTTCGCCGAGATGTTCCGCGAGCGGGGCAAGACGCTGACCCCCGAGATCTATGAACGCCGCATCCACGGGCATCACAACCTTGACAGCTTTCCCGTGCTGTTCCCCGGCGAGGATCCGCAGGCGCTTTCCGATGACAAGGAGGCCCGGTTTCGCCGCCGCCTGTCGCATGGCACGCCGCCCATGCCGGGCGCCGCGGCGCTGCTTGACCGGGCGGATGCGCAGGGTTGGCGGCTTGCGGTGGTCACCAACGCTCCGCGTGAAAACGGCGAATACATGCTGGACGCGATCGGGCTGCGGGACAGGTTCGAACTGCTGGTCATCGGCGACGAATGCGAGCGTGCCAAGCCCGACCCCGAACCTTATATTGCCGCGATGCGCATGCTGGATGTGAAGCCGCAGGATTGCATCGCCTTCGAAGACAGCCCCAGCGGCATGCGCGCCGCCGCCACCTGTGGCGCTTACCCGGTCGGGGTTCGTTCCGGTCTGACCGAAGACCGCCTGCGCGAGGCCGGTGCCAAGGCCACCATCGCCGATTACGAGGACCCCGCACTTGACGGCATCCTGAAGCGGCTTGAAACCAGCTGACCGGCCTGGTCACGAAAACAGGCTAAGCTGATCGCCGGGGCGCGCGGGCGGGCGAAACAGGTCCGTGCGAAGCGCTGGCAGATCTCGATCAAGCCCGGCGCGCCGGGCGGCCACGTCGAAACGCCGCGCCACAAGGCGGGCGTATTCGCCCTCGCCCCGCATGCGGCGTCCCCAGTCGGAACTGTAATCCTTGCCCCCGTGCATCTCGCGCAGGCGCGCCATGACGCGCGCCGCCTGACCCGGGTAGTGTTCGGCCAGCCAGTCCTGCCACAGCGGCGACACCTCGCGCGGCAGGCGCAGCATGATCCAGCTGGCAGAGGCCGCACCCGCGTCGGCGCCCGCCTGCACGATCCGTTCCAGTTCGTGATCGGTCAGCCCCGGCACCACGGGCGAGACCATCAGCCGCACCTCGATCCCCGCCTCGCTCAGCCGGCGGATCGTCGCCATGCGCCGCGCCGGCGCGGGCACGCGCGGTTCCATCTTGCGGGCAAGCGCGGCGTCCAGCGTCGTGACCGAAATGCCCACACGCACAAGACCCCGCCCGGCCATCTGCGTCAGGATATCCATGTCGCGTTCGATCAGCGTGCCCTTGGTGACGATGGCGACCGGGTGGCCAAAGTCGCGCAGAACCTCAAGGCAGCGGCGCATGATCCCCCTGTCGCGTTCGATCGGCTGGTAGGGGTCGGTATTGGTGCCGATCGCCAGAGTACGCGGCACGTATCGCGGCGCCCGCAATTCGCGCGCCAGCACATCTGGCGCGTCGGGGCGCGCCACCAGACGGGTTTCGAAATCCAGCCCGGGCGACAGGCCCAGATAGGCATGGCTGGGCCGCGCAAAGCAGTAGATGCACCCATGTTCGCACCCCCGGTAGGGGTTGATGGTGCGATCAAAGGGAATGTCGGGCGAGCGCACGTAGTTGATCATGCTGCGCGGGCGTTCTTCGGCCACTTCGGTGCGCAGCGGCGCAAGATCCTCGGGGATGTCCCAGCCGTCATGCACGTCTTCGTAGCGGTGGCGTTCAAAGCGCCCGCTGTCGCGCGCGGCGGCCCCGCGCCCGGGGCGGCGTTCGGTGGGAATGGGGCGTTCGCTGCTCATGCGGTCAATATGGAACGAATGCGGAACATCCGCAAGCGCGCCGCCGACCGGCAGGCCATTGCCCGCGCAGGATTCACACTTCTTCGGGAAATCGGGTTTATTCCCGCCCGCCCCCGCCCTATCTTTTCAGTGACAAAGGAGGTGAGCATGCCGGTAACCCATCTGGGCATCCTGATCATTACCGTTCTGGCCCTTGCGGGTCTGACGGTCTGGGCCCTTCTGTCCTGGGGCGCGGGCACCGTGATCCCGCTGCTTTTGTGCCTTGCCCTGGTCGCGCGCTGGGGGATGACCCCCGTCGGCCGGGATGACCGGTCGATCTGATCCCGCTGTATGCCCGGGCACCACGGTACCCGGGGCAGTTGAAACCGCGCCGGGCGGTCAGTCCGGCGCGCCGCCCCGTTCCAGCACGGCCGACACGGGCACCAGCGACACGCTGCTCGCCCGGTCCTGCAGTCCCCAAAGCACGAGCGCCGAAATCGTATCGGCGCGCAGCCGTCCCAGCATCACGACGGCGCCTTCCTGGCGGGCGCGAAACGCGGCCTGATCCAGGAACCGGCGCATGACACGGGGCGTTTGCGCCGCGCCGTCGAAATCGCGGAACACCGTGGCCGAGGGCACGCCGATGCGCCGCACAAGCGCTTCGGCGGTGCCCAATCCCTTGGGCAGCATCACCAGCCCGTGACCGGAATCGCGCAGGAATTCAGCGGCCTGCTCGGAAACATCGCGCGACCCCTGCAGCCCCTGCGCGGGGTCTTCAAGTACGCCGATCGCTTCGGGAACCGCGCCAAGCGCGCCTTCAAGGTTGATTTCCGCGTCGCTCGCCTGCGCACCTTCGGGCACCCCGGCAAGGGCCAGCACCTCGAACCCGGCGGCGCGGTAGGCGCGCGCCGCCGCAGCGGCGTCAGGGTGCGACGGCGAGATCGCGAAGCTGACCGCAAAGGGAAGATCGCCCACCGAATCCGGCCCAAGGGGGCTGCGTCCGTCGTCGATCAGCACCACGGACATCATTGGCCCGTCGGTCGGCGCACTCAGGGTCGCGGCATAGCGTTCCAGGGGTGGCAGATCGTCCGGCGCCGCTTCGGGTTGGGCATCGCTTGCGGGCTCTGCGTCGGTGCGGCTTAGCAAGGACGCGGCAGGCGCGCCGATGCTCGGGCGGTCATTGGGTGCGGTGTCGGTTTCGCCCGCTTGCTGTGCGCCGATGGTTGGAAGGTCGGCCTTGCGCGTTTCCGCAACGGGCGCTTCGGGCAGCGGCGCCGGGGCGGTGGTGGCAAGATCGGGCGCGGGTTCGTCGCGAGGCGCTGCGGGCGCCGGCGCGCCGCTGTCGCGCTCGGCGTTTGCCGGGGCGGTGACGGTCGGCGCATTTGCTGCACTTTCAGGCGCCGGGGCGCTTGGCGTATCCGGCCCCGCGCTATCCACGGACGGAGCGGCGATGTCCAGCCCCGGGCCCGCGCCATCTGCGCGCGCGTCAACGGTCGGTTCCGACGGCGCCGCCGTGCCCGGCGGTGAAGCGGTTTGCGAAAGCGGTGCAGGTTCGGACGGCAGTTCCTGCCCGCCGGTCGGCGCAGCCACCACGGGTTCGGACGGCAAGGCTGGCGCGGCATTTGTCTGTCTGGCCGTTTCGGGAATGGCATCCGGCGCGGGCGCGTCGACCGGGCCACCCTGCCCCGGCGCAGGTTTTGCCCCCTTGCCCGACACCGCGACCGGCGGCCCCACCGCGATCGACAGCGCCCCCGCCGCGATCGCACAAACCACCGCGCCGATCATCGCCCCCGCGACAAAGCCTCGTGCCATTGCTGCTTGCCCCTTGTCTGCCGTTTCCTGCGGGCAGGACCGGTTGGCCGACCGCCGCGCAGGGCCGCTTCTTGCCCGTTGCATTCCGCCGCACGTTTCCCGCGCGGTCGCTTTCGGCGCATGCCCTTGACGCTGCACCGTCTCCGGGCGCATGTATACCCCGGACAACGCCCTGCCTACCAGCCCGAGAATGCCGCAATGCTCCTGCTTATCGACAACTACGACAGCTTCACCTGGAACCTCGTTCACTACGTGGGCGAGCTTGGGGTGGAAACGCAGGTCTGGCGCAACGATGCGCTGAACGTGCAGGAAGCGATGGCGCTGAACCCGTCGGGCATCCTGCTGAGCCCCGGCCCCTGCGATCCCGACCAGGCCGGTATCTGCCTTGCGCTGACGCAAGCCGCGGCGGAAACGCGCATTCCGCTGTTCGGCGTGTGCCTTGGGCATCAGACCATCGGCCAGGCGTTCGGCGGCACCGTGGTGCAGCATTCGGAAATCGTGCACGGCAAGATGGGGGCGGTCCATCACGACGACAGCGGCGTGTTCCACGGACTGCCCAGCCCGTTCGCCGCCACGCGCTACCATTCGCTGGTGGTCGACCGGCCCAGCCTGCCCGACTGCCTGATCGCCAACGCATGGCTTGAGGATGGCACGATCATGGGGCTGCGCCACCGCGACCTGCCGATCCACGGCGTGCAGTTCCACCCCGAAAGCATCGCGTCCGAACATGGGCACGCGCTGATCCGGTCATTCCTGGACACGATGAAGGTCGCGGCATGAGCGATCGCCTCAAGCCGCTGATCGCCGCTGCCGCCACCCGCGCCCTGACCCGCGCCGAAGCCGAAGCCGCCTTCGAGGTGTTGTTCGAGGGCGAGGCGACGCCCGCCCAGATGGGCGGTTTCCTGATGGCCCTGCGCACCCGGGGCGAGACGGTGGATGAATACGCCGCCGCCGCCGGGGTGATGCGCGCCAAGTGCAACCCCGTGACCGCACCAGAAGGCGCCATCGACATCGTCGGCACCGGCGGCGACGGCAAGGGCACGCTGAACATCTCGACCGCAG
>CAXICP010000230.1:0-5813 GCA_964022595.1 uncultured Salipiger sp. | reverse complement strand
ATGAAACCGGGGCCAAGCGCGTCTACTACCTGTCGATGGAATTCCTGATCGGGCGGCTTCTGGAAGACGGCATCGTCAACCTGGAACTGGTCGAAGAGGCAAAGTCGGCGCTGGACGAGTTCGGCAAGGACTTCCACGAGGTGCTGGCCGACGAACCCGATGCGGCGCTGGGCAACGGCGGGCTGGGGCGGCTGGCGGCCTGTTTCCTTGAAAGCCTGTCGACGGTCGGCTGCCCGGCGCATGGCTACGGCATCCGCTACGAACACGGGCTGTTCCGGCAAAGCTTCGTCGACGGGCGGCAGGTCGAACAGCCCGAGCTGTGGCTGGGCCAGCGCCATGCCTGGGAATTCGAACGCCCCGAGGTGCGCTATCGCATCGGCTTTGGCGGTCATGTCGATGTGCGCGGCGAAACCGTGCGCTGGCACCCCGCCGAAGAGGTCGAGGCCGAAGCCTTCGACACCCCCGTCGTCGGCTTCCGGGGCCGCTGGGCCAACACGCTGCGCCTGTGGTCGGGCCGCGCGATCCACCCGTTCGACCTGGATGCGTTCAACCACGGCGATTACGCCCGCGCCGCCGCCCCCGAGGCGCTGGCCCGCACCATTTCCCGCGTGCTTTATCCCGACGACACCACCGAACAGGGCAAGGAGCTGCGGCTCAAGCAGGAATATTTCCTGACCGGGGCGGCGCTGCGCGACATCCTGCGCCGGTTCAACAACCAGTTCGGCGATCTGCGCAAGCTGCCCTCGAAGGTGGCGATCCAGCTCAATGACACGCATCCCGCGATCGCCGGCCCGGAACTGGTGCGCATCCTGCACGACGAACGCGGGCTAAGCTTCGAAGATGCGGTGGAAATCGCGCGCGGCACGCTCAGCTATACCAACCACACGCTGATGCCCGAGGCGCTGGAATCCTGGGGCGAGGACCTGTTCGGCCGCCTGCTGCCGCGCCACCTGCAGCTGATCGACCAGATCGACAACGCCCACGCCACGCGCAACCCGTCCCGCACCCAGTCCATGCGGTCCGACCACCAGGTCAAGATGGGCCAGCTGTCCTTTGTCATGGCCCATCACGTCAACGGCGTCTCGGCGCTGCATACCGAGCTGATGAAGACCACGGTGTTTTCCGAACTTCACCGCCTGCACCCCGAACGCATCGTCAACCAGACCAACGGCGTGACGCCGCGCCGCTGGCTGCTGGCCTGCAACCCGCGCCTTGCCGGGCTGATCACCGATTCCATCGGCGATGGCTGGATCGACGATCTGGAACAGCTGGAACGGCTGGAACCCTTCATCGACGACAGCGCCTGGCTTGACCGCTATTCGCAGGTCAAGGCGGACAACAAGATCGAACTGTCCAACTGGATGGGCCAGACCTTTGGCATGCATGTCGACCCGGGCATGCTGTTCGATGTGCAGATCAAGCGGCTGCACGAATACAAGCGCCAGCATCTCAACATCATCGAGGCCATCGCGCATTGGCAGGAAATCCGTGAAAACCCCGACGCAGGCTGGACGCCCCGGCTCAAGCTGTTCGCTGGCAAGGCGGCGCCGGGCTATTATTTCGCCAAGGACATCATCCGCCTGATCAACGACGCGGCGGCGGTGATCAACAACGACCCCGTCACCAACAAGTATCTCAAGATCGCCTTCCTGCCGAACTACAACGTGACGCTGGCGGAAAAGCTGGTGCCGGCGGCGGACCTGTCCGAACAGATCTCGACCGCGGGCAAGGAAGCTTCGGGCACCGGCAACATGAAATTCGCCCTGAACGGCGCGCCCACCGTGGGCACGCTGGATGGCGCGAACGTGGAAATCCGCGACCATGTGGGGGCGGAAAACTTCTTCCTGTTCGGCATGACCGCCGAGCAGGTGGTGGAACGCCGCACCGTCGAAAACCACGCCCGCCTGGCGATCGATGCTGATCCGCGCCTTGCCTCGGCGCTCAGGATCATCCGCGAGGGCCGATTCAGTCCGTCCGATCCCGACCGCTACGCCGGGGTGGTCGACAACCTGACGGGGCCGGATTTCTTCCTGGTGTGTTCGGATTTCTCCGATTACTGGCGCGCGCAGCGCGAGGTCGACACCGCCTTCGCCGATCGCCCCCGCTGGGCGCGGATGGCGGCGCAGAACACCGCGCGCTCTGGCTGGTTCTCGTCCGACAGGACGATCCGGGGTTACATGGCCGACATCTGGAAGGCGCAGAGCCTTTTGACGTAAGTGTCGGTCATCCTTGATCTGAGCCATTGCAGCGCGGGCCGAGTGCACTAATCTCCGAGGCATGATGGATGCAAATCACCCCTCCGCCTCGGACTATCACCGCCTGATAAACGGGCAGCATGACGACCCTTTTGCGCTTCTGGGTCCGCATGACATCGACGGGCGCCGCTACGTGACGGTGTTCGACCCCGGCGCCGAAGACATGTGGGCTGTGATCGGCGACACCGGCCACCGCCTTGACCCGCTGCCCGATGCCCCCGGCGTCTTTCGCGGCCCCGTGCCGGGAACCCAGCCCTATTACCTGCGGGGCGGCGCGCAGGGCAATCACTGGGATTACGAAGACGCCTATCGCTTCGGCCCCGTGCTGGGCGATCTGGATGAATACCTGCTGGGCGAAGGCAGCCACCTGCGCATCTGGGAAGCGCTTGGCGCGCATGTGATGCAGCACGAGGACCAGCACGGCACGCATTTCGCCGTCTGGGCGCCCAACGCGCGCCGGGTGTCGGTGGTTGGCGATTTCAACTGGTGGGACGGGCGGCGCCACGTGATGCGCCGGCGCGGCGCCACCGGCGTGTGGGAAATCTTTGTCCCCTATGTGGGTGATGGCGCGCATTACCGTTATGAAATCATCGGCCCGGACGGGTCGATGCAGCCGCGCAAGGCCGACCCGGTGGGCTTTGGCTCAGAACATCCGCCCGCCAACGCATCGGTCGTGCGCGACATCCGCGATTACACCTGGTCCGACGAGGGCTGGATCGGCACCCGCGCGCAGGCCCAGCAGCGCGAGGCCCCGATCAGCGTCTACGAGGTGCACCTGCCCTCGTGGCGCCGCAAGGACTGGGGCCGCCCCATTTCCTATATCGAAGCCGCGTCCGAGCTGGTCGAATACGTGCGCGACATGGGCTTCACCCATATCGAGCTGATGCCGATCAGCGAATACCCCTTTGACGGCTCGTGGGGCTATCAGCCCATCGGCATGTTCGCCCCCACCATCCGCTGCGGGCTGCCCAGCGAATTCCGCGATCTGGTCAACGCTGCGCACCGGGCCGGCCTTGGCGTGATCCTGGACTGGGTGCCGGGCCATTTCCCGTCCGATCCGCATGGGCTGGGGCAGTTCGACGGCACCCCGCTTTACGAGCACGCCGATCCCAAGGAGGGCTTCCACAAGGACTGGAACACGCTCATCTACAATTACGGGCGTTCCGAGGTATCCAACTTTCTGACCGCCAACGCCCTGTACTGGCTGGAAGAATTCCACGTCGACGGGCTGCGCGTGGATGCGGTGGCATCGATGCTTTACCGCGACTATTCGCGCGATCCGGGCGAATGGGTGCCCAACAAGGACGGCGGGCGCGAAAACTACGAGGCCATTGCCCTGCTGCAGCGCATGAACATCGAAACCTATGGCCGGCACGCGGGCATCATGACCGTGGCCGAGGAAAGCACCGCCTATCCGGGCGTGTCGCAGCCCGTCGACCAGAACGGGCTGGGCTTCGGGTTCAAGTGGAACATGGGCTGGATGAACGACACGCTGGAATACATGAAAAAGGACCCGATCTACCGGTCCCATCATCATCACCAGATGACCTTCGGCCTTGTCTACGCGTTTTCCGAAAACTTCATCCTGCCCATCAGCCATGACGAGGTGGTGCACGGCAAGGGGTCGATGATCGGCAAGATGCCGGGCAATGAATGGGAAAAATTCGCCAACCTGCGCGCCTATTACGGGTTCATGTGGGGCCATCCGGGCAAGAAGCTGCTGTTCATGGGCCAGGAACTGGCGCAGCAATCCGAATGGAACCACGACGCGCAGGTCGACTGGGACTGCCTTGAAAACCCGATGCATTCGGGGATGCAGAACCTTGTGCGCGATCTGAACGGTCTTTACCGCACCATGCCCGCGCTGCACGCGCGCGACTGTTTCGAAGACGGGTTTCAGTGGATCTGCGGTGACGATGCCGGCAATTCGGTGTTTTCCTGGGTGCGCCGCGGCGCGCCCGAGGACCCCGAGGTCGTCGTGCTGTGCAACTTCACCCCCCGCGAACACGGCGCCTACCGCATGGGCATGCCGGCGGCGGGGGCCTGGCGCGAGGTGCTCAACAGCGACGCCGAACGCTACGGAGGAGGAAACCGGGGCAATTTCGGGGCTGTCATGGCCCGGGAAGGCGACCACCACGGCCAGCCGGCGCACGCGGATATCGTGCTGCCTCCGCTGTCCGTGATCTACCTTGTGCGCGATCACGAGTGACTTTTTCACGGGGTTCATGAAATGCGGTCGCCGGGGCTCGGGAGCAGGCGGCCAGTGACGAGGAGACACACCCAGATGCCCACGAAAAACCAAAGACTGGCCACGCGAAGCATGGCGTTCGTGCTTGCGGGTGGCCGCGGTTCGCGCCTGCACGAATTGACGAACACCCGGGTGAAGCCGGCGGTCTATTTCGGCGGCAAGGGCCGCATCGTCGACTTCGCGCTGTCCAACGCGCTTAATTCCGGCATTCGCAAGATGGCGCTGGCAACGCAGTACAAGGCCCACAGCCTGATCCGCCACGTCCAGCGCGGCTGGAGCTTCTTTCGCGCCGAACGCAACGAATTCCTGGATATCCTGCCCGCCTCGCAGCGGGTGTCGGCGGGCATGTGGTATCGCGGCACCGTCGATGCGGTGGCGCAGAACATCGACATCATCGACAGCTACGACGTCGATCACATCGTGATCCTGGCGGGTGATCACATCTACAAGATGGATTACGAGCTGATGCTGCGCCAGCACGTGGAATCGGGGGCCGATGTCACCGTCGGCTGCCTGACCGTCGATCGCCCCGAGGCCACGGCCTTTGGCTGCATGGCGGTGGACGGCGCCGATCGCATCACGTCCTTCCTGGAAAAGCCCAAGGACCCGCCGGGCCTGCCGGACGATCCGGAAAAGACCCTGGTGTCCATGGGGATCTATGTTTTCGACTGGGCCTTCCTGCGCGAGCGCCTGATCGAGGATATCTCGAACGAGACATCAAGCCATGATTTCGGCCATGACATGATCCCCGACATCGTCAGGAACGGCACCGCGCAGGCCCATCGTTTCGAAGACAGCTGCGTGCGCCCGCGCGAAGGCGCCCCCGCCTACTGGCGCGACGTGGGCACGGTGGATGCCTTCTGGAAGGCCAACATCGACCTGACCGATTTCGTGCCCGAGCTGGACCTGTGGGACAAGGAATGGCCGATCTGGACCTATTCCGAACAGCACCCCCCGGCCAAGTTCATCCATGACGAAGAAGACCGGCGGGGTTCGGCCGTCAGCTCGATGATCTCGGGCGGGTGCATCATTTCCGGGTCAGAAATCCGCGAATCGCTGCTTTCGACCATGGTGCACACCAATTCCTATTCCTCGCTGCACCGGGTGGTGGCCTTGCCCGACGTCTATGTGTCGCGTCACGCCCGCCTTAAAAATTGTGTCATCAACAGCGGTGTAATCATACCCGAGGGGCTTGTCGTCGGCGAGGACCCCGATGAAGACAAGAAATGGTTCCGCGTCAGCGCTCAGGGCGTGACGCTGATCACCCAGCGCATGCTCGACCGGAGGGACGCCGAACGATGACAAGAGTC